>CALMOP010000169.1 GCA_937871775.1 uncultured Gemmatimonadota bacterium
GGATGGTGGGCCGTTCCGACCAGCCGCCCCTCCCGGTCGATGATCTGGTACTCGCGGATGGTGTCGCCAACGGCGCGGTTCTTGGTGAGCCAGACGGCGCCGTCGGGCGCGGCCGCGGCATCCTCGAAGGGCGGCTTGATGATGGCAAACGGGGTCTGCTCAACGGTGGGCCGGAGGGCCGCCTCGAAGTGACTGAGGAAGATGTCGCGGTCGTTCTGGGTGATGGGGAGCACCCGATCGGGCAGGGGCCGGCCCTGAATCCGACGGCCATCGGACGCCCGCCAGTCCACCCGGTTGTCGACGATGCGGGCAATCCACACCGCGCCATCGGGGAGTACCCCCCAGCGATCCTGACCGGAGAGCAGCCGCCGCTCGAGCCGGTGGCGGCCCTCGCTCATCACCTCGACCAGATCGGTGGGTGCCAGACGCCCGACGGTGTCCACCCCGCCGAAATCGGCGGCGGTTCGCGCGATCGCCGCCGAATCCAGGTTACCGGTGCCGTCGGAACCTGCCGGCGGAGGCAGCTCGAAATACCAGCGTCCGCTGACGTCGCGGGCCCGGGGCAGCGCTCCCCGCAGTGCGGCCACCGCCGGCACGGTCCCGCGTCGGGTCCCATCCAGCGACCAGGCCGTCAATCGGCGCCGCAGCCAGTCGTCCACCAGGACGGAGTCGCCACTGCGGAACAGGTGGTAGGGCTGCGACAGCTCGGTGGCGGCCCCGAACCGCCTCAGGGTGTGGCGGTCGAAGTCCGCCAGGCTCACCGCGCGATCCTGGGGCGCGAGCACCACCCAGCGCCGGTCGGCGACCCAGACCGCGCCGGCGATATCTCCGAACGGCGCGACCACCGTGTCTGCGGTCGGCCGCAACACCGTCTCGACGACCACCGGAACAGGACCGGCGCACGCCGGGACCGCGGCGAGCAGCAGGCCCAGCAGGCCCGCCGGGAAGGCTGATTCGAGGGAGAAAGGGGCCGTCCACATGGGGCGGGAAATGTAATGCCGGGGTCCCGCGCCTGAGCAATCCGGGGGGATTGAGGGAGTGGGGGATTGATGGATTGAGGGACTGGGAGAGTGGGGGAATTACGGAATTTAGGATTCGATGGATTGAGAATGGAAGAGATGGGAAATCTGGAAATCAGAGCCTTGGAGAATCGGGGTATTTCGTCCTGAGAGCCCAGGGTTCCTGGCCTTCTCAGATTCCTAATTCCCTCAATCCCCCAATCCCCCAATCCCCCAATCCCTCAATCTCCTCAATCTCCTCAATCCCTCAGGGGTGCCACCAATAACTCAGTTTGACGGCGAAGATGTGGTTGCCGTGGGCCTCGAACAGCCGCTCGACCGAGCGGCCGAGGTGAAAATCCCCATCGGTGCCGAAGGCGGAACGGTCCTGGGTCCACACCAAGTAGAGGGTCGACCCCGGCAGATATTCCCAGCGGAGCACCGCGTTGCCCCGGAGCGAGGAGTAGTTGAAATCGAGGTTGGGAACCGAGAACTCCGTGGCCGCACCTGGACCATCCGGGTCGACCGTGTAGTCGGTGACCACACCGTTCGCGTCGGTGACCGGGGTGATGGTGGAGCCACCGGTGCCGTAGTGGTTGAAGGCGTAGCTATTGGGCCGGGCCAGCTCCTTGTACCCGCGGTAATCCCCCGACGCGATCAGCGGCTGGGCATAGAGCTCGAGGCTGAGCCGTGGCGAAAAGGTCCAGTTGAGCCGAATGCTGCCCGACAGGGTGGTCTGGTCCAGGTCGGCGAAGATGTAGCGATGATCGTAGGTGGCGTCGGCCAGGGGGTCGGCCACGGTGGTCACATATTGGGCCCCGCTCTGGCCGACCTCCAGTCCCGGAGCGAACCTGAGGGAGAGCGCCGAGGCCGGCTTCCACTCGATGCTGGGGTAGAAGCTCCAGGAATCCTGGGATCCATCGCGGTACTGATTGGTATTCACGTTGAGGCCGAGGACCACCGTCTTGCGGTTGTCGGTGCTGAGGTAGCTCCCCACCTCGAATCCGGCGGGGCTCTGCATCCTGGGCCCACCCCGGGTGGCCCGAGTGCTGACCGTCTGCGGGTTGTAGGCTCCCCAGACCTCGACATCGTAGTAGTTCCGCAGCTGCCCGTAGCCAGAACCCCACAGGCCCTCCCAGGTCCGGTTGCCGTCGAAGTCGCGGCTCTGGAAGTAGGCGGTGTTGACATTGGCCAGCCGGAAGACTCGCCCCGGTTCGGTCCAGCGATAGCTGCCTACCACATGGCCGTTGATGAGGTCGGTGCGCCACTGGAATCCGAGGTCGTTGGCGTCGAACCCGGGATGAATCGCCCCGATGGCGCTGTTGAGCCGCCAGTTGCCGCGCTGCTTGTTGAGCGCGACCCGGGTCATCCACCCACCGAGGCTGGTGGCGCCGGAATCGACCGAAACGAAGTCGGCATCGGGACGCTGGTAGTAGTGCTGCGCGCTCTGCTGCAGTTCCAGCATGCGCTGGCGGCTGCCGTGCACCCGGGTGGCCGCGACCTTGCCGGTGATCGCCCACATGCGGCCCCGGTCGAGGTAGGTCCAGCCATCCACGCCGCCGGTGACCGCGTCCTGGTTGAACTGGTCGCGAAGGCCGGCATCACTCAGCTGCCGGAAGGTTCCGGTGGCGATGAACCCGATGCTTGAGCCGCCGCCCCGGGATTCCCGCTGACCACGCAGCACCGTGTAGGAGGCGCGCGGCTCCACGGTGGCTCGCCACTGGCCCGCCGAGTCGGACAGCTGCGCCTGCTCCTGGTCGGTCACGGCGGTCAGCAGCCCCAGGTTGAGGTTGCCGGCGACCTTGCCCGAGAGCTTGGCGGCGCCCAGGATGGTGGTTCCGTCAGGCACGTCGCTATGGTCCGCGTTCGGGACCGCGCCGGAAGGTGCCCGGCCGATGCGACGGGTATAGAACAGGTCGGGCGGGGCGAAATTGAAGCTCCAGTTGTTGTTGGCGCCGCCCGACCCGAAGTCGAAAATGTTGGCCCCCTCGATGAAGAACGGCCGCTTCTCCGGGTAGAAGGTTTCCACGTCACTCAGATTGACCACCGCCGGATCCACCTCCACCTGGCCGAAGTCGGGATTCACCGTGGCGTCGAGGGTGAGGTTGCTGCCCAGGCCGAGCTTGAAGTCGGTCCCGACGCTGCCGCGGAACTGGGAGCCGTCGTTGAAGGGGTTGCCCGGCGTATGATCGAGGAACTCCGCCTTGGTGGTGACATAGGGAAGCAATTCCAGCCGGCGGGGCGGCCGCACCTGGCGCATCCCCTCCAGGGTCAGGAAGCGGGACACGAACCCGCTCTCCCTTCGCGGCACCATGGCGAGGTAGTCGGTTTCGTTGCGGCGGGCGATCTCGCGCTTGACGTTGATGCCCCATTGATACGCATCCCGCTGCTGGAATCGGAGCTGGGAGTAGGGGATCCGGAGTTCCAGCGCCCACCCGCTGCTGTCCCGGCTCACCCCGGATTCCCAGATGCCGTCCCAGGTGTCGTCATCCCAGTCGTCGTTCATCAGGGTGCCGTCGTACAGCGTCCCGGCCGCGTTCACCCCGAAGTAGAAGCCGGTACGGCCGTCGTGATAGGGATCGAGGAAGACCGTGAAGGCATCACTGGAGGCGGACTGGTCGCGACGGGCCAGGCGGGCGACGATCGAGTCCGGCGCGGCGTCGAGCAGCCGGGCGCCGACATAGAGGGCCTCATCGTCGAACAGGATCCGGATTTCGGAGCGTTCGCTCGGCGCGGCACCCTCGGTGGGGTCACGCTGGACCAGTGCCGGGAGCAGCGGTGCGCCTTTCCAGGCGGCTTCTGTCAGCCGGCCGTCCACGGTCACGCCCCCCTGGCGGCGGATTGCCTGGGTGGACCGGGGTGCCGCTTCGGCGGTGGAGGAGGCCGGCACCGACACGACAGCCTGCTGAACCTGGAGCGTCAGGGCAATGACGGTCGCCAGCAGCATCGGGCCCTCCCCAAAGGCGCAGCGCAGCGTGCAGAAATGATGGGAACCTCAGGTCTGACACCGGTAACGGCCGCTGGGTTGGAACAGTTTCGGCGGCTGAGGGTTTCACAGCTGCAACGTCGGCTGGGACGGTTGGGACCGGTGCGGGCCAGTCATTGCGAGCGCCCGAAGGGCGCGAAGCAATCCCGCCACGAACCGGACCCTTGAGGACGCCGACGCCCCGACCGGATTGCTTCGGGCGCTTCGCGCCCGCGCAATGGCTGGCAGCCAGGCACAAGCCGGGCTCCCGGAGCACGTCGACGTCCCGACCGGATTGCTTCGGGCGCTTTGCGCCCTCGCAATGACTGGCGGCCAAGGGGCCCGGTTGCCCCGCGGCGGACCGCGGGTATCCTTCCCCCTGTCCCCATGATGGCCCCTGCGACGCTGTTCCGCGCCTTGGCAACAACCCCGTCCCGGGTCGATCATGGACCAGGACGGGATCGTGGTTCGCTCCCACCCATTACCTGGTCTCCCCGCATGCGCCGCCCATGCCTGATCCCGATGCTGGTCCTCCTGAGTTGGCTCATTGCCCCGACCCGGGCCGCCGCCCAACTCGGAGCCATCAAGAAGAAGGCCACCGAACAGCTGCCCGGCCAGCAGCCCAAGCCGACCGGAGTCAAGCCGGCTCCGAAATGCGATGCCTCCACCATCGTCATCACCACGGACGTGGCGGACCGGTATCTGAAGTCGCTGGCCGCGGGGGACGCCGAGCTGGCCAAGCTGGCCAAGGAGCCCGGGGAGGTCGGACACTACTACACGGTCTACAATCAGCGGCAGGTAATCCAGCGGCAGAAGGAAGACCACCGCCTCCACCGGCGTCCGGCGTGGGAGAGCTACCATCAGCGCCGGAAGGCTATTTATCAGCGGCTGATGAAGGGTGATATGAAGGCGCAAGCGGAACTGGAGGCCTTGGAGCAGGAAGTGAATCCTACGCTCCCAAGTCTGCCCGAGAATGCCTGGGAGTCCACGCGGCAGGGCAACGCCCGGATGGACAGCGTCATGCTCAAGGCGGGGGGATTCTCGGAATGCGACTGGAAGAGAATAGCGGGAGATCCGCCCACCATCAGCTACATCGTGAGCAACCTTGTCTCGAATCGCGCAGCCGCGGCGGACAACCTGAAGGGGGTGGCCACGGCCGCGGAGATCAAGGCGGTCGACCCCCGCCTGCCGGAGCTGGCCCGGGCCCTGGGCTATGATTACGAAACAGCGGCTGACCGGGCTCAGCTCGCCGCCGACAGCGTCATGCTGGAGAAAGAAGCCAAGCAACCTGTCCTGACCGGCGATCCCATGACGGACTGCGTGAACAAGGCGAGTGCCGAGTTCATGGAGAAGCACAAGGCCGAGTTCGAGGCCGCCAGCAAGAAGAGCGACCAGACGGAGCTCATGCGACTGGCGCAACTCCAGTCGAAAGAGGCCGCCAAGTGCAGCAAGGCAGCCAGCGACGACGACGACGACTAGGCCGGGTCGAGGTGGCGGCCCTGGTCGCGCTGTGCGCGGCCAGTTCCGCTGCACCTCTGCTGCCGGCGCTGGTCACGACTCCGCAGGGGACCCGGCCACTGGGGGCGCTGGAGTCTGGCGTCCTGGCCCGGGAGGCCGCATGGCGCCCGGGTGACGGCGGCCTGGAATGGACCGAACTCCGGGTCCGGGGCCGGGGCGAGGGCGTGCGCACCCTGGTGATAGCGGTCCGGCTGGCGCCGGAACGATTCCGGATGTCTCTCGAGAATGGCATGGCACCGGGTGGCTTCATCCACGTGTGGACCGTGGACCAGGCGCCCCAGGAGGCCGCGCTGGCCTTCAACGCCGGGCAGTTCGCCGCCGAGGGCGTCTGGGGCTGGGTGGTTCACGGGGGGCGTGAATATCGTGAGCCTCGCTTGGGGCCGCTCGCCGCCGCGGTAGTAATCGATAGCGCTGGCATGGTGTCACTGCTCGAGGATACGGCGGTCGCCCGGGTTCGCGGCGGTCTCGACCCGGGCCGGGTGCAGGAGGCCTTCCAGTCCTTCCCGGTACTGCTCCGCGGCGGGCGCGTCCCCGAGCTACTCGCCCAGGGGCTGGGCGTCGACATCGGGCACCGCGATGCCCGGCTGGCGCTGGGGCTGGATGAGGCGGGACGGATCGTGGTGTTGCTGACCCGCTTCGACGCCCTGGGTTCAACCCTCAGCATGGTGCCGTTCGGGCTCACCATCCTCGAGAGCGCGGAGCTGATGCGGGGACTTGGCTGTCGCGAAGCGGTCGCGCTGGATGGGGGGATCTCGGCCCAATTGCGGCTCCGCGATGCTGCCGGTGCCATCCACCGCTGGCGCGGACTCCGGCCGGTGCCGCTGGGGCTGAGCGCCACGCCGCGGTACGGCGGTCTGGCGGTGCGGCGGTAGCGGCAGCGCCACCAGCACGACCAGATCCACCTGCCTAAGTTTCTATCCCTGAACAACTTGCAGTGTTGGACAGCGATTGCCTCCGGGTATCGCGGGCGGCTATATTCCACCTTCTTCTCCGGCGCCTTTCGGCCAGCCATCAAACCGGCACGTACGGGTGACCCGACGGGTCGCCCCAACCACGGACCAGCATGACCGGCCCCTCCCAGCACGAGCGCATCCTGCCGCGGCTCATCGAAGAGGAGATGCAGCAGTCGTTCATCAACTATTCGATGAGCGTCATCGTCTCCCGCGCGCTGCCCGATGTTCGCGATGGTCTCAAGCCGGTGCATCGGCGCATCCTCTACGCCATGAACGAACTGGGACTGGTCCCCGGGCGTCCCTACAAGAAGTCGGCGACGGTGGTGGGGGACGTGCTGGGCAAGTATCACCCCCATGGCGACAGCTCGGTGTACGATGCCCTGGTCCGTATGGTCCAGGACTTCGCGCTGCGCTATCCGCTGATCGACGGCCAGGGCAACTTCGGCACCATCGACGACAATGCCGCGGCCTACCGGTACACCGAAGCGCGATTGACCGACATCGCGGTCACGATGCTGGACGACATCGACAAGAACACCGTCGCGTTCCAGCCCAATTTCGATGATCGGCTGCAGGAACCCTCGGTCCTGCCGGCGAAAGTCCCCAATCTCCTCATCAACGGCTCCAGCGGGATTGCGGTGGGGATGGCGACCAACATCCCGCCCCACAACCTGCGGGAAGTGGCCAAGGCGGTTCAGCACCTGATCGACCACCCGGAAGCCAAGGTCGCCGACCTGGCCCGGCTCATCACCGGCCCGGATTTCCCCACTGGCGCGTTCATCTATGGCCGCCAGGGGATCCGGGAGGCGTATGAGACCGGGCGCGGGCGGATCCAGATGCGGGCCCGGGCCCAGATCGAGGAGAAATCGGGTGGCAAGAGCCAGATCGTGGTGACCGAGCTGCCCTACCAGGTGAGCATCGAGCGGCTGCACGCCGCGGTCGTGGAACTGGTGACCTCGAAGCGGCTGGAAGGGATCTCGGACGCCCGGAACGAGAGCAGCAAGGAGGGGGTGCGGCTGGTGGTGGAGCTGAAACGGGACGCCATCCCGAACGTGGTGCTGAACCAGCTCTACAAGCATACCGCGATGCAGACGACCTTCGGCGTGATCATGCTGGCCCTGGACCGGGGCGCGCCCAAGGTGATGAACCTGCGGGAGATCCTGGACCGGTTCGTCGAACATCGCCACGAGGTGATCGTCCGGCGGACCCAGTTCGACCTGGATGCGGCCGAGGCCCGGGAGCACATCCTGGATGGCCTCAAGATCGCCGTCGACAACATCGACGAAGTGGTCGCGATCATCCGCAAGTCCAAGGATGTCCCGGACGCCGATGCCAGGCTGCGCAAGCGTTTCGGACTTTCGGAGAAGCAGGCCGACGCGATCCTGAACATGCGGCTGGCCAAACTCACCGGGTTGGAGATCGAGAAGCTGGATGCCGAGCTCAAGGAAGTCCAGGCCCAGATCAAGGGGTTCAAGGCCATCCTGGCTTCGCGGCCCCGGCGGATGACCATCCTGAAGGAGGAAATGGACGAGGTCGCGCGCAAGTACGGCGACGACCGGCGGACCGAGATCCTGGCGGACCAGGACGACTTTTCGGTGGAAGACCTCATCGCCGAAGAAGACATGGTCATCACGATCTCGCACACCGGCTACATCAAGCGGATCGCGGTGAGCACCTACCGGCGGCAGCGGCGCGGCGGACGGGGTCTCATGGGAGCGACCACCAAGGAAGAGGACTGGATCGAGCACCTCTTCATCGCCAGTACCCATGACTACCTGATGTTCTTTACCAACACCGGTCAACTCTACTGGCTCAAGGTGCACG
>CALMOP010000170.1 GCA_937871775.1 uncultured Gemmatimonadota bacterium
CAGATGTTCCGCCGGAGGCACCTGCGCTCCGGCGATGAAGAGCCGAGTGGTGTCGAGCCTGGCCACCAGTCGCCCGGTGCGGTCCGTGACACTCAGGCGCATTCGCACCGGGTAGAGGTGACCCCGGCTGGACGGCACCTCGTGCAGCGAGGCCCCCGGAATGGCATAGGCGATGTGCAGCAGGCTCTGGCCCGCGTCCCGGCCCGCCGCGACCACATCGGTCTCCACCCGCAGCCGGCGGGCATAGGTCAGTTCGTACGAGTCACTGGTGGTGCCCCGCTGGATGCTGCGCCGTCCCAGCCTGCGCTCCTCGGTGAGGTACTGCTGGGAACTGGCCAGTCCCGCGGTGCGCAGCCGGGAATAGAGTGGCGAGAGCTGTTCCCGGGTCAGTAGCAGGTCGCTGCTCCGCGAGACCGCTTCGGGGTCGTTCCGCTCACCCCGCATCGCCAGGGCATCGGCAAACCCCAGCACGTCGAACAGGCTCTCCACCAGCTTGTAATCGGACACGTCTTCCCGGGCCACGAAATGGAATATCAGGTCTCCGTCGGCTCGATCGTATTCCCATGATTCGTTGGGCTGCAGCCCGGTCGCGCTATAGCTCGCCCGCTGGGTGGGTTCGCCATGACGGATGTAGATGACCCCGCGATCGTCGTAGTCCCGACTGCCGCTGCGGAACCGCTCCACGATATCGTAGTGCCGGTTCTGGCTGACCAGCTGGAAGTTTTTCCGGGCGTAGAAGATCCGGCGGTAGTGCTCGCGCAGCCGGCCTCCATCCGACAACAGCGAGGCCCGGTCCCGCTGGCCCCAGAACCGGCGCAGGAAGGCGGCCCGGCGGTCTCCGCTGGTCTGCTCGAACTCCCTCAGGGCGCTGTCGTTGGCAATGACCAGCAGGTCTTCGCGGTAGCTGCTCACACTGGTGCTGTCGTCCGAGAGGGCCCCCTGGTAGTAGGGCTCCACGGCCTTGAGGTCGCCGACCAGGAACTGGGTCCGGGCCAGCTCCAGCAGGCCCAGTCCGTGATTGCCGCCGGCCCCGAGATACCGGCGAAAGGCCACCACCGCGGAATCGACGTCACCCACTTCCCGCTCCACCCGGCCCCGGTAGAGGAGGACGTCCGGATTGGCGGCGGCCGAGGTCACGGCCGCCTGCCGGAGCGCCTCGCGCGCCAGTGCGGTCTTGACGTTGCTGCGCTGCCGCAGCGCCGTGGCCGCCAGTTCCACCAGACCCTGCACGAACGAACTGTCCGCCTGCACCGAGCGGGCATAGGCGTTGGCAGCCCGGGAAAGGTGGTCCTTGCCGAACATCACCTGCAGGCCCTGGACCAGCGAGATCTCGGAGTCACCGACCCGGTCTTCCGCGATCCCCAGACCATACCAGGCCCAGGGCCAGTCGGGCTGGAGATCGGTGGCCCATTCGAATTCGCCCGCCCCATCGTCGTAGCGGGACTTGCTGCCCAGCGCCCCCATCCTGAGCGCCAGGAACCCCAGCCGGAGGTGCAGCAGGGCGTTCTCGCGATCCTTTCTGGCCCGATCGATCAGCTCCTGTTCCAGCCTGACCAGCGCGTTGCTGTCGGAACTTCCGGCCAGCGAATCTCGAAACGCCGCGATGGCCGCCCGGTCGGGGGGCGCCTGCGAGGACAGGCCTCCGGCGACCGGCGTGGCCGCCAGCACCAGTGCAATCCGAAACCGGTTTCTCATTGGGCTCATCGACAGGGTGTCTCGGGCTAGGGGACGCTCGAGCGCAGGTTGCCGACACTGCGGAGGTACTCCACCAGGCCGTCCCGCACCGCCAGGGCATAGGCCTCCTGGCCCGCCGGGTTGCGTAGGGCCGCTTCCTGGTCCGGCAGCATGAGAAACAGACCCTCGGTGAGCACCGCCGGCATCCAGGTCGGCCGAACCAGCGCCAGGTCACCCCGGGCCGCACCGAGGTCACGCCCGCCGAGCCGCCGCGCCAGCGCGGCCTGGATGGCCCGAGCCAGCGGCAGGCTGCGTGGGTGGTTGTAGAACACGCTGGCGCCGTTGTTGGTGAATGGGTTCATCCCGTCGGGAAGCGCGTTGTTGTGAATCGAAATGAGTACTTCAGCGTTGACCGAGTCCGCGAAGCGGATCCGGGGCCACAGTTCCAGCGATCGATCGCTGTCCCGGGTCAGGAGGACCCGGGCCCCGGCAGAGGTCAACAAGTCACGCAGCCGGAGCCCGATCGCCAGATTGGCCTCGGCCTCCCGCAGCCCGGTCGGGCCGGTGGCACCCAGCGGCGGATGCCCCGGGTCCA
>CALMOP010000171.1 GCA_937871775.1 uncultured Gemmatimonadota bacterium
CAGCCAGCTGCGCCGCAACCGGTTCGAGGGCAATACGGTGGGGCTGTTCGCGGAGGGCACCAATCGACTGGAGCTGACCGACAACGAGTTTCTGGGGAACGGCTGGGGCGTGCAGATCATGGCAGACGCCCAGGATGCCAGCTTCCGTCACAACCGGTTCGAGGGCAACAGCTTCGACGTCTCCACCAACAGCGTTCACGCCACCTCCCGGTTCGAGGGCAACTACTGGGACCGGTACAGCGGCTACGACCTGGACCGGGATGGGTACGGCGATGTCGCGTATGCGCCGGTCCGGCTCTTCGCCCTGGTGGTACAGCAGAGTGCGCCCGCACTGATCCTGTTGCGGAGCTTCTTTGTGTCGTTGTTGGAGGGCGCGGAACGGGTGGCGCCAGTGCTGACCCCCCAGACCATGGTCGATGCCCGACCGGTGATGGCGTGGAGGCCTTCGTGACCGGCGCGGTGATCAGCGCTGCCGGTGTGAGCAAGCGATTCGGCTCGCTGGAGGTGCTCCGGGCCATCGACGCCGCGATTCCCGCTGGGCGGATCACCGGCCTGGTCGGCCCCAATGCCGCCGGCAAGTCCACTTTCATCAAGTGTGTGCTCGGCCTGGTCCACCCCGACCAGGGCCGGATCGACGTGCTGGGCCACGCGGTCAACGGGGATGAGCGCTACCGCCACGGCATCGGATACATGCCCCAACAGGCCCGGTTCCCGGAAAACCTCACCGGCCGCGAAGTACTCGCGATGATCCGGGACCTCCGCGGGGCCACCCGGACCCAGGACCCGACCCTGCTGGAGCGGTTTCAGCTGACCTCCCAGCTCGACAAACCGGTCCGCACTCTCTCCGGCGGGACCCGGCAGAAGCTCTCGGCGGCCATCGCGTTCCTGTTCAAGCCGGACCTCCTGGTGCTGGACGAGCCGACCGCCGGCCTCGATCCGGTGGCGAGCGGCATCTTCAAGGAGGAGCTGCTGGCCGCGCGGGACCGGGGCGTCTCGGTGCTGCTCGCGTCGCACACCCTGGGGGAGCTGGAGGAGCTCGCCGACGACATCATCCTGCTGCTCGAAGGTCAGGTCCGGTTCCACGGGACCCAGGCGCAGCTCACCCGGCTGACCGGCTCAGCCCGGTTGGAACGGGCCGTGGCGGCACTGATGCGGGTGGACTCGGCATGACCGCGCGCAAGATCCTCCGCTACCAGATCCGGGACATCATCCGCAACCGCTGGGTCCTCGGGTACGGCGCCGTGCTGCTGCTGCTGACGGAGACCCTGTTCCGGCTGGGCGGCGACGGCAGCCGGGTAGTCCTGTCCCTGCTCAACGTGGTGCTGATCTTCATTCCCCTGGTGGCAATCACCTTCGGTACCCTGTACTTCTACTCCTCCCGCGAGTTCATCGAGCTGTTGCTGGCCCAGCCGGTGGGCCGCCCGGCGATGTTCACCGGCCTGTGGGTGGGCCTGACCCTGCCCCTGATCCTGGCCCTGGGACTCGGTCTCGGGCTGCCGTTCCTGCTGCACGCGGGCGCCACCCCCGCTCCGGCCCACGCCCTGCCGCTGCTGCTGGGCATTGGCGCCCTGCTGACCAGCGCCGGGACCGCGCTGGCCTTCCTGATCGCGCTCCGGTTCGAGGACCGGGCCCGCGGGTTCGGCGCGGCACTGCTGGTATGGCTGATGGCGGCGGTGGTGTACGACGGCGTGGTGTTGCTGCTGGTGGCACTGCTGGGGCAGTATCCGCTGGAGATGCCGCTCCTGGTGCTGACCCTGTTCAATCCGCTCGACCTGGGGAGAGTGGCCCTGCTGATGGAACTCGACATCACCGCCCTGATGGGCTACACCGGCGCGGTGTTCCAGCGGTTCCTCGGCAGCTCCCTTGGGCTGGGCCTGGCCACCGCCGCGCTGACGCTCTGGACCGCGGTCCCCCTGGGCTTCGGGCTGCGCCGATTCGTCCGTCGCGACTTCTGAACCCAGGCCGACCGTCTCCCTGCCTGGGGAAGCTCTGGGCACACCCAGGGCTGGAATCTGGGATCGTCCCTTGGTGCCCCTTCGGCGACCGAGCGCCTCAGGACCGCGATCGCCCGACCAAGCACGAGGGAGTCGTTCAGGGGGACCTGTGCAGACACTCCCGCTAACTCAGAGGTCGGTGTCGGTGGCATCCGGGGGACGGAGCACATGGAAGGAGAACCGCTGCCGGACCAACTGCCGGACCCGATGGTCCTGGCGCCACGCGGCCCGGAACAGCATGCCGGTGAGCGCCGCCTCCACCGACGCCTGGAACCTGGGATCGGAGCTCTCCATGATTCGCACCGTGGCGAGGTCGACCCGTCCCGTCGTGTCCACCACGAATTCCGCCAGTACTGAGCCCTCGACTCCGGTCCGGAGCAACTCTTCCGGGTATTCCGGAGCTGCGCTGCCGGCGTATCTGGTAACCTCCGAATCGACATTCAGCGAACTGAAAATGGAATCGAGCCGCGGCAGCTTGGGCCCGGGCAGCTGAGTACCGGTCGCGGGTGCCGGCTCCGCGGCCGGCACCCAGCCTACCGCCTGGAACGCCAGGTCACGCTCGCCGGGGCTCTCGGGAAGTCCGAGCGTTACCAGCCAAGGCACCCCGATATCCCGGGGTACCGTGGGCCGCCGATCGGGAGCGTAGAGGTACAGGGCCGGGAGGATCGTGGACGTTGACGGGGCTGTCCCGGTGGCGGGGCGGGTCGCCAGATCCAGCAGCGCCAAGTGCAGGCCAACGCTCAGGGCGAGCGCGACCGGAATCGGCCACGGCGAGGGCCGTTCGGACTCTACTTCGAACAGGAACATGTGGGGCATGACCGGCTCCCGCTCCACGCTGCACAATCGGCCCGAGCTTGGCAAGTGGCGTTCACGGCAGAAACGTCGCCCGGGCGCGGCTTGGCGCGAGCGGCGGGCTAGCTGATAGTGCGACGCACGAAGGCCCTCACCCCCACACCGCCCAGGATCAGCGTCGCCAGCGCCAGGGCGCCCAGCGAGGCGACCGCGGGCATGTGCGGCAGGTCCGGGGTGAGCGCGGTCCGCAGCCC
>CALMOP010000172.1 GCA_937871775.1 uncultured Gemmatimonadota bacterium
AGCAGAGCGATCCACAGGAACAGTACCGCTCCGAGGTACTTGCCAAGCAGCAGCTGCAGCTCGGTCAGCGGCTGAGACAGGACCACCTCGAGCTGGCCGCTCCGCAGGTCCTCCGCCAGGGTCCGCATGGCAACCGCCGGCACGAAGAACAGGAACAGCCAGGGCATGACATCCAGCATCGGCCGCAGGCTGCCGGTGTTGGTCAGATAGGCGGCCCGGAAGAACAGGAAGTCGTTGACCACCAGGAATACCACCAGCAGCACGTAGCCGGCGGGGTTGTCGAACAGCGCCTTGACCTCGCGCCGCGCCAGGGTCCACACGGCGTTCATGCGGCCTCCGGGCGGCTGGTCAGCTGCCGGAACAGATCTTCCAGACTACCCGCCTCCTGGTGCAGCTCGTACAGGGTCCATCCCGACCGGGTCGCCAGCTGATACACCAGCGGCCGGAGATCCTGGGCTGAACCCGCGGTGAGCCGCACCCGGGTTCGCCCGGGCAGCGGCTCCGCGCTGTCCACCGAGACCACCCCGGCGAGAGACCCCACCTGCTCCGCCACCTGGTCGCCAGCGGCCTCGACCACGATCCGGACATTGCCGCCGGCCCGGTCCATCAGGTCGCCGACCGTCCCATCAGCCGCGAGCCGGCCCTGGTTGATGATCAGCAGCCGCGAGGCCACGTGCTGGGCTTCGGAGAGGATGTGAGTGGACAGCAGCACCGTGCGGTCCCGCCCCAGTTCCCCGATCAGCCGCCGGATTTCCACCCGCTGGTTGGGATCCAGCCCCTCGGTGGGCTCGTCCAGGACCAGCAGGTCCGGCTTGTGAAGGATCGCGGCGGCCAGCCCCACCCGCTGCCGGAACCCCTTGGACAACTCCCCGATGGGGCGATGGAAGACGCCCTCGATACCTGTCGCTGCGACCGATTCGTCGATCGCCCCGCCCAAGGCTGACCCTTGCATTTCCCGCAGTCGGCCCACGAAAGCGAGGTATTCCGTCACCAGCATCTCGGTGTAGACCGGATTGTTCTCGGGCAGATACCCTACCCGTCGCTTGGCCTCGCGGCCCGCCTCGGCGAGTGGGACTCCGTCGAACAGAATCCGGCCCGCGTCCGGCTCGTGGTATTGGGTGATCATGCGCATGGTGGTCGACTTGCCGGCCCCGTTGGGACCCAGGAATCCGACCACCTGGCCGCGATCCACCGCGAAACTCAGGTCCTCGACCGCGGTGACCTTGCCGTAGCGCTTGGTAACGTGTTCGAGTGCCAGTAATGTCATAAGCCACTGGGGTCAGAGATATGCAGCGCGATTTGCGGGGACAAAACGTCGTCAGGGACAGGATGTCCGTCCAGTCCTGACGCACCAAGCGGCCGGCTGGAGCCCGAGACCGATTCTGCCGCGCGGCCGCGGGCCAGTGCACCGTGCGTGCCAGCCGGGTGCCGCCGAGCGCCGAGCCGGACGGTGTCGACGGTCAACCTCCCACCAGGCCGCGCAGAACCTCGACCAGTCGCTGCACCATCGCGACGATCCAGTCCCAGTTCCGCCAGATGTCGTTCCGGAACGCGATCACCATCAGCAGGACGATCAGGCCCAGCCCGACCAGGGTCAGGCGCTCCCGTAGGCGCAGCGGCAACGGGCGGCGACGGATCCCCTCGGCGATGAGGAACAGCAACTGGCCTCCATCCAGGATCGGAATCGGCAGCAGGTTCAGCACCGCCAGATTCACCGAGACCAGGGCCATGAAGGCGAAGAACTGGTCGGCCCCCATCCGCGCGCTCTGGGCCGCCATCTGGCCGATCAGGATCGGGCCCCCGACTTCGCGACTCGAGATCCGCGCTGAGAGCAGGCCTTGCAGGGCGCGCACGATCTGGGTCGAGGCCTGCCCCGTCGCGCGCACCCCGGCGGCCATGGCGCCGCCGAAGCTGTAGGGCCGGCTCACGAAGTGCACCCCCGCACGGAACCCGACGCCGACCTTCCCAACGGTGCGATTCCCCTCCGCCGTGGAGTCTGGAATCACGGTGACCTCCACCCGGCCGCCGGCGCGGCCCAGGGTCCACCGCATCGGGACACCGGCCGAGGCGCGGATCTGCCGGATCAGCCCGTCCCACTGCATGACCGGCTGGCCGTTGATGGCGACCACCGTGTCCCCGGCCAGGACCCCGGCCTTCGCCGCGGGGCGCCCCGCCTCGACCATGCTCGCCACCGGCTGGTGGAACGGTGCGAGGGCGAGGGTCACCCGCACCCGGTCGGTGAGCGCCGCGGGGTGAATGCGCAGGACCACGTCCCGCCCATCGGCCAGGCGGATCACCACCGAGTCCGCATCCGCGCCGCTGATCCCCTGCTCCACCGCATTCCACGACGCCACAGGGTTGCCGTTGACCGAGACGATCCGGTCGCCGGGACGAATCGTGGCGAGCGCCTCCGCGCCCGGAGGCAGGCTATCGGTGGACACACCGCCCACGGTGGTGACCGGGTCGATCTGCTCGCCGTTGCGGAAGGCGAGCGTGGTGAACGTGAACCAGGCGAGCAGCGTATTCATGGTCACGCCAGCCAGGATCACGATCACGCGCTTCCAGATCGGCTGGGCTTCGAAAAACTCCTCGGGCCGGACCGGCGGGGCCCCCTCGGGACGGCCATCCGGATCTTGTCCCTCCAGCGCGCTGCTGGTCACCGACTCTTCCCTGCTCGCCATCTTCACGTAGCCGCCCAGCGGCAACCAGCACAATGCGTACTCCGTGGCGCCCCACCGGACCGCCAGACCGGGGATCGGATTGCCCATCCCGACCGCGAACCGATGGACCCGGATGCCGGCCCACTTGGCCGCCAGGAAATGACCCAACTCGTGGACGAACACCAGGACGCCGAGGGTTACCACCAGCGGCCACAGGTTGTTGATCAGGGTCACGCGAGTACCTCTCGGGCCCGCTGCCGGGCCCAGGCGTCGGCGGCCCGCACCGCCGCCAGATCCTCGACCGGGCCGGGCCGATGCGCCTCCAGCACGGTCTCGATCGTGGTGGCGATGCGACCGAAGGGAATGGCTGCGTCCAG
>CALMOP010000173.1 GCA_937871775.1 uncultured Gemmatimonadota bacterium
AGGCACGCTCGTCGCTGGACCCCAATCCCCAGAACGTGTCCAGCAGCGTCAGGCCCTGCTGCCAGTCACCCAGCCGGGCGGCCCGCTCGATCAGGTCGAGCATGCCCACGTCCGCGGTGGGTGCAGCCGCCGGCAGCTCCGGCGACGGACCCGTCGCCGGCAGCCGTGGGTCGGCCGAACGGCCAGTGGGGGGAATAGGAGACGATCGCATCTGGTTCAGGCTCAGCTTCCTCTGGCCGCCCTCGATTGATCCGCCTAGCGCCCGCCGTCCCGGCCCCGCACTACCCCCTCCGCCCGGGCACCAGCGAGGATGGTGCCAGCCAACCGGCGAACGTCCGCCGCCGTCACCGTCCGATAGCGCTGCCCGAGGTCCCCGAACTCCTCCAGTCCGGACCCCGCGAGCCACGCCTCCAGGATTTCTCCGGCGATCGCCGCGGTGCTCTGCCGGTTCACTGCCAGCTGACCCGTCAGGTACGCCGTGGACTGGTTGAGTTCGCTCCGCTCCACCTCGGTTTCCGAGAAGCGCGCCAACTCGGCCAGCATCGCCTCCCGGGCCTCCTGCTCCCGCTCCGGCGCCGTGGCGATGTAGCTGAGAAATGCTCCGGCTCTGGCCTTTTGCCACGCCGAGACCACCACCGTATAGGCTAGCGAGCGCCGCTCCCTCAGGGCCTCAAACAGCCGCCCGCCGAGGCCACTGGCGATCGCCGCCCACACCTCCGCCACGTGGCGCTCGGGGTCACCCCGGGTTGGCCCCGGAAACGCCATCGCCACGGCGCTTTGCGCCTTCTCCCGCTGGACCACCCGTGCCGGCGTCACGCCCCCCAGCGTCCAGGGACAGCGGCCGCTCAGTGGCCGCGGCGCCCGGGCGCTAACGCCCCCGAACACCAGCTCCAGTTCCCGGGCAGCCATCTCCGGCTCGAGGTCACCCACCACGATGAGCACGCCCCGTGCCCCCTGCAGCGCGCCCCGGTGCCAGGCCACGACCTCTTCCGGCTGAATCACCTCGAGTTCCGCCGGCAGCCCGAGTGCGGGGATACCGTAGCCCTGATCGCCGAACCCCTGCCCCAACGCGAGCTGGAACGGGAACCTGAACATGTCGTCCGCGATCTGGGTGGTCTCTTCCACCAGCAGCCGCCGCTCCGCCAGCACCTGTACCGGCTCGAAGCGGGGCTCGTCGAGAACCGTGGCCAGTAGGCGGACTGCAGTGCTCAGTCGCTCCGCCAGGACGGTGGTCCCGAACCCGATCCAGTCCAGGGTGACAGACGATCCCAGCGTGCCGCCCAGCCGCTCGAAGGCAAAGGCCAGGGCCGCGGCATCGTACCGACCGGCGCCGCGCAGCGCGCCCCGCACCGTCAGGGCACTCAGTCCGGCCCGCCCCGCTGGATCAAACCGGGCCCGAGGCAGGTAAACGCCGACCGTGGCGACCGGCACGCCGGTCTTGCGGTAGCAGAGGACGTCGAACGCGGGAAGGTCCCAGTGCAGAATCCCCGCGGTGCCACTGGTCGGGTGCCGGCGCCCTGTCGGCGCGGTCCGTGGAGGATCGGGATCAGCGCTCCGGGGAGGCGCCAGTCGCCCGGCGCCTGCCGACGGCCGGAACGCCACGGTCACCGCGTCGGGCGTCAGATCCGATCCGCCTTGCTTGGGCAAGTACCCCACCGCCGACACTGCGCCGGGATCGAGCACCGAAGCCGCGGCCCGGCGGACCTCCTCCGCGGAGGTGCGGACCAGCGCCTCGTACTCGGCCTGCAGCAGGTGGTAGTCGCCCAGGGCCTCCGCGTGGGCCAGCGCGGAGGCGCGCGCGTCGGCTTCTTCCATGCGGCGGGACCAGCGGCCCAGGAGCAGGGTCCGGGCTCGCTCCAGATCATCCTCACCGGGGCCACTGCTGGTCAGTCGGAACACCGCCTCTCCCAGCTGCTGCACCACCTCGGGGATCCGGCCCGGCTCACACTCGGCGCCGACCGAGAAGACCCCCAGTTCCGTCGGGGCGTAGTGATGGGCACTCACGGTCGTGGCCAGGCCCGGCTCCCGGAGGCACCGGTACAGCCAGCTTCCCCGGCCGGCGGCCAGGACCGCCGCGGCCAGGTCGAGAGCGACGGCCTGCGGGTCCAGGGGCGGCACCCCGCGCCAGCCGAGCGCCAGCTCGGCCAGGGTCACGTCGCCGCGAAGGGTGCGGACCCGGACCTCGCGCCGCGGGGGCTCGGACGGCGAGGGGTCCGCGGTCGCCGGTGCGGCAGCCCAGGGAGTGTAGAGCTCGGTGAGCATGGCCAGGGTCGCCCCGGGGTCGACGTCTCCGGCTACCGCTACGATGACCCGGCCGGGGAGGTAGCGGGAGCGATAGTAGCCCGCGACGTCATCGCGGCTGAACCCGGCCAGCTGGGACTCATGGCCGATGCGCCAGCGCCGGATGCGGTGCCGGTCGAACATGACCTCGTGCAGGGTTTCGTAGGTGACTGCCCCCGGGTGATCAAGCTTGCGCCTGGCTTCCTGGATGATGACCTGGAGTTCTCGCCCGAGCTCATCCGGGTCGATGGCCGCATGCATCAGCGCGTCGGCCTGGATGCGGGCGGCCTCCGGGAGGCGCTCGGCGGGAAGCACCGCGAAGTAGGAGGTGTGATCGTAGCTGGTGCTGGCGTTGAGATACCCGCCGACCGCCTTGGTGGCGCGGGCGATCTGGCCCGGCCCCCGGGTGGGTGTCCCCTTGAAGAACATGTGCTCCAGCACATGCGAGATCCCGGTCCAGCGATCGGGTTCGTCGAAGAAGCCGGCCTTGACGTGGGTCACGATGGCCGCGACGGGAGCCGAGGGCTCGCGCTGGACCAGCAGGGTCAGCCCGTTGGGGAGCACGGACCGGTGGACGCCCTCCGACCAACGGGCGTCCTGGACAGGGGCCATGAGCGGGGGATGCGGCTACTGGATGATGCGGACCACGCCCGCGCGGGCGCTGCCGCGGAGGAAGGCCTCGGCGTCGGTCGTGGGAATGATCACCCCGGTCTCGGCCGCACCCCGACGGGCGTGATCGGCCATGAAGTCGCCCAGGGAGGCCGCCGCCCACTCCCGCTCGGCGCCCTTCATCTGTTCCAGGATCTCGTCCCAGGTCCCCCGGAAGGTGCGGCCGGTCAGGGTGGCGATGGTGTGAACGCCGGACGGCACCGAGCGCCTCTGGATGGCCTGGAGCTCGGTCAGCAGCGTTCCGAACAGCTCCAGCTGAGTCGGATCCCGGGTGCTGCCGTCGGGCTGGGTGGCCTCGACTTCCGCGATCATGGTCTCCACCGGATCCGGCATCCCGGCCACCTCGCCCAGGCGGGCAAACCAGGGCCGCAGTTCGGCGTCGTCATCGGCAAGGCGATAAATGGACTTCTTCAGTTCCAGGTAGCGCCAGATCCCCAGTTCGTCGTAGTGGTCCTCGGGCTGGGTCTGATGCAGGTGGTGCATGGCGGCGTCGGTCTCACCCCGGTCATACAGGATGTTGGCCAGGTAGATCCGGGCCTCGCTGTAGTGGGGATCGATCTGCAAGGCCCGCCTGAGCCAGTACAGCGCCCCGCTGTCGTCATTGCGCCGGTGACAGGCGTAGCCGACGCAGGCCGCCGCCTCGGGACAATCCGGCTCGGAGGTCACCGCGTACTCGAAGAAGCTCTGCGCTGCCGCCAGCAGCCCCTCGCGGAACAGGGCCCGGCCGATCTGCAGCATCAACTCATGATCGTCCCGGAATCCCAGCGCCAGGATCCGATCGAACGCGGCCAGCGCCCCCTGCCGTTCGCCCAGCTTGAGCAGGATCTCGCCGTATCCCGCCAGGGTGTCCTCGTGGTCGGGATCGAGCGCCCGGGCCCGCTCGAAGCTGCGCCGGGCCCAGGCGTATTCCTCCCGCGCCAGATAGGCATACGCCATCCCCACGTGGAGTTCCACGGCGTTGGGGTAGAGCTGAGTGCCTTGCTGGAGGAGTTCAAGGGCTTCGTCGAAGCAGCCTTGATTGTAGAGCTGGTGGGCCTGTTCGTCGTACTCGTCAGAGCTGAGGAACCGATCCGGCATCAGGGAAGGCCTCCAGCGGTGATTGCTCCGAATGGTAGGTGGGTCCGGAGGAGGCCACAAGAGCCGGTCGGGCCCTGCGCCGCAGCTGCGCCAGGGCGGACGCGCGAGTCCGCGTGAATCCGACCCCGCTAGATTCCTCCCTCCTCATCTCGCGGACCTCAGATGGTGGACGACCCGCTGCTGGCTGCCCTCGATGCCGACATCCGGCCGGAGGTCGGTGCCGCCTTCCTGGACATCATCGCCCGGTATCTCGCCGGCACCGCGCGCGGCGAAGGGCCGGTCACCACCCCGCTCAGCGCCGAGGATCTCGTGGCGCGGTTCGACCAGCCGCTGCCCGACCAGGAGCAGCCGCTGGCCACGGTTCTGGAGCGGCTGGAGCGGGACGTTCTCCCCCACGTCACCCGCCTGACCCACCCGATGTACATGGGTCACCAGGTATCGGCGCCGCTCCCGGCGGCGATCTGGATCGAGTCCCTGATCAGCGCCATCAACAATTCCACCGCCGTGCAGGAAATGGCGCCTCCGGTCACGGTGATCGAGCATCAGCTGGTCCGCTGGCTCTCGAGCCTGGTGGGGTGGAGCGACCAGAGCGGAGGCACCCTGACCTCGGGCGGCACCGAGGCCACCTTCACGGCGCTGTTGGCCGCCCGCGCGGCCGCGATGCCGGAGGCATGGGAACAGGGGGTGGGTGCCGATCCGCCGGTGGTGGTGTATGGCGAGACCGCCCACTACGCGGTCCCACGGGCGGTGGCCCAGCTCGGTCTGGGACTCCGGCACGGCATCGCCATCCCGTCACGCGAACATCGCATGGACCTGGATGCTCTGACAGCGACGCTGGCACGGTTGGCCACCGAGGGCAAGCGGATCATGGCCGTGGTAGCGACCGCCGGGAGCACCCCCACCGGGAGCTTCGACGACCTCGACGCGATCGGAAGGCTGTGCGAGGAGCGGGGCATCTGGCTCCATGTGGACGGGGCCCACGGTGCCACCGCCCTGTTCTCCGACGCCCACCGACATCGGGTCGCCGGGATTCACCGGGCCCGGTCGCTCGCCTGGGATCCCCACAAGACCATGCTGCTCCCCCTGTCCGCGGGGATGGTGCTGGTGAGGAATGGGGCCGACCTGGACCAGGCCTTCCTGCAGCGGGCCCCCTACCTGTTTCACGCCGGCGGGGCCCGGCGGGTCTGGGACCTGGGTCCCCGCAGTTTCCAGTGCAGCCGGCGGGGCGACGCCTTGAAGCTCTGGTTCGCGCTGCAGCGCTACGGTGCCCGAAGCGTCGGGGCCCTGTACGATCGCCTGTGCGAGACCGCCCAGGCCCTGCACCGGGAGCTGGCCGCCCATCCCGATTTCGAACCCCTGCATCACCCGGAGTCGAACATTCTCTGTTTCCGCTACCGTGGCCTCGAGTCCGCGGGTGAGGCGTCCCAGGACCGGGTCCACTTCGAGCTGCGGCAGCGCTACAACCGCTCCGGCGCCGGCTGGATCACCATGACGGTCCTGGGCGGGCGCCGGGTGCTGCGGGTGACCATCATGAACCCGCGCACCCGGCTGGAGCACCTGCAGCAGCTGCTGGCGGGACTGGAGCACGAGGCGCGCGGGCTCGCGGCCTCGGGCCTTCCCTTGCCGCCGTCGGGCGCGGGCGCCTAATTCTGTGCCGTGACCTTCCAGCGGAAACTGCTCGCCGGTGTCTCCCTGATGGTCCTCCCGGCCCTGCTGATCGGGACCGAGGCCATCCGGAGCCACGCACTCGAACAGCGGGCCCTCGCCTCGCTGGGCGACCGGCTCGGCCGCAGCCGCACCTACGCCGAGCTGGAAACCACCATGTTCGACCAGACCGCGGTGGTCTGGCGCTACCTGAGCGGCATGGATCCCGCCGCCCAGCGGGAGTTCGCGCTCACCGGCGAGGTCGTGCAATACTGGTTCGAGCGGTGGAAGGCGGACCTGACACCGGACGAGGCGCCGCTGGCGGAGCAGGTGGCCGCGCTGCAGGCGCAGTTCGTGGCCGTCGGTGACAGCATCTTCGCGCTGTCAGACGCGGGCCAGCGGCAGGCCGCATACCGCCTGGCCCAGGTCGAGATGCGGGGCCAGCTGCAGCCCGCGCTGACCAATCTCAATCGCGAGGTCTACCGGCGGACCCGCGAATCGAGCGTCCAGGGAGCCTTCCAGCGGGTCAACGCCATCGTGGCCGAAGAGCGCCGCACCCTGACCGTCATCTTCCTGGGCGCCATCGTAGCCGGACTGGTGGCCGCCTGGTTCCTGGCCCGGAGCCTGGCCCGCCCGGTGCGTGAGCTGAGTGGGGCCATGGCCCGGGTCGGCGCCGGCGACCTCGGGCATCCGATCGCGGTGCGGGCCCGCGACGAAATCGGGGATCTGGCCCGGTCGTTCGCCAGCATGACGGAGCGGCTGCGGGATTCCCAGACCGAAATGGTTCGTCTGAACACCGAACTCGCCGCCAAGGTGGTGCAGTTGGAACGGACCCAGGCGCAGCTGGTGCATTCCGAGCGACTCGCCTCCATCGGCGAGATGTCGGCCGCGGTCGCCCATGGTCTCCGCAATCCGCTGGCGAGTCTCCGGGCTTCGGCCCAGCTGGTGCTGCGCCACCCCGGGACCCCGACCGCCGGAGAGCAGCTGGGAGCGATCATCCTGGAAGTGGACCGGCTGGACCGCCGGATCTCGCATCTGCTGGCATTCTCCCGCCCGACCCCCTATCGCCCGCTGGCGGAGCGGCTGACGGCGATCGTACAGAGCGTGCTGCCGACCTTCGCCGAGCGGCTCCGGCAGCAGCACGTGGCCCTCGAGACCCGGATCCCGGATGACCTGCCCGAAGTCCTGGCCGACGCGATGAAGCTGGAACAGGCGCTGGTTGAATTGTTGTCCAACGCGCTGGACGCGCTGCCGGGGGGCGGGCGGATCGAAATCACCGGCAACCCCGCCGCCGGCCCCGGCGGCCAGGCCGGAGTCGGGCTGGAAATCCGTGACACCGGCCGCGGGATCCCGGTGGAAACCCTGCCCTCGGTCGGGCAACCGTTCTTTACCACCCGCAATGAGGGGACCGGCCTGGGCCTCGCCACAGCCATTCGGTTCGTCGAGCAGCACGGCGGGCAGCTGACCGTGGCCAGCCAGGTCGGCAAGGGCACCGTGATCCGGATCTGGCTGCCCGCCGCCGGACCCGCCCCATGACCGGGTCCACCTCGATCCTCATCGTCGACGACGAACGGACCCTCGCTCGGGCGATCCGCGCCTATCTCGAGGAGTCCGGCTACACCGTGGAAGTCGCGGGAGACGCGGAATCCGCCCTGGCCCTGCTGCCGCGCTTTCACCCCGATGTGGTCATCACCGACGTGCGCCTCCCGGGCCTCGATGGCATCGCCCTGCTCCGCAAGATCCGGGAGTTCGACCCCGCCATTTCGGTGGTGGTCATGACCGCCCACGGCTCCATCGAGGGTGCGGTGGAAGCCGTGAAGCTCGGCGCCTTCGACTACCTCAAGAAGCCGGTCGACCTGGAGGAGCTCAAGCTCATCGCGGAACGGGCCCACGAAACCAACACCCTGCGGCAGGAACTGTCCTATTATCGGCGCCGCGGCACCGGCGGACCATCCTTCACCGAGGTCATCGGCGAATCCCCGGCGCTACGCACCGTGCTGGACCAGGCCCGCGAGATCGCGGCCCTCGATGACACGCCGCCGGTCCTGATCACCGGCGAAACCGGTACCGGCAAGGGACTGGTAGCGCGGACCATCCATGCCTCCGGACCTCGGGCTGCCCAGCCGTTCATCGACGTCAACTGCACCGCGCTCCCCGCCACCCTCATGGAGTCGGAGCTGTTTGGGCACGAGCGCGGCGCCTTCACCGATGCCAAGGAATCCCGACTGGGACTCTTCGAAGCCGCCGAAGGCGGCTTCATCTTCCTGGACGAGATCGGCGACGTGGAGATCAGTCTCCAGGGCAAGCTGCTCAAGGCCATCGAAGAGCGAGTGGTCCGCCGGGTCGGCGGGGTCCGTGACCGCAAGATCGACGTCCGCATCCTGGCGGCGACCAACCGCGACCTGGAGCGGGAGGCCAGTCAGGACCGCTTCCGCCGAGACCTGTACTTCCGGCTGGCGGTGCTGCTGCTCCGGCTCCCCCCGCTCCGGGAACGCGGCGACGACGTGCTGCTCCTCGCCGAGCAGTACCTGCGCCGATTCGGGGCCAAGTACGGACGGCGGGTACACCGGATCACCGCCGAGGCTCAGGCGCTGCTCCGCTCCTATCCCTGGCCCGGCAACGTCCGGGAACTGTCCCATGTCATCGAACGGGCGGTCCTGTGGAGCCGCAGCGACGAGATCGGCCCGGACCATCTCTCTCTCACCCGCCCGGTGGAACCTCCCCTCGCGGTGCCGTCCGAGGGCATGGCGGTGCAGGAACCCACCGCTGAGCTGCCCCTTCCGGGCGGGCAGCCCCTGCCGCCACGGGGTACCTCGCTGGAACAGTGGGAGCGGACCCTCCTGGAGCAGGCCTTGCGGGAGAGTGCCGGCAACCAGACCCGGGCCGCCGAACGACTGGGAATCTCCCGGGATACCCTGCGGTATCGGCTCAAGAAGTACGGGATCACTGGGTGAATTCCCCCACCCACCCAGTCCCGTTGGGTTAGCTGCCCCTCCGCTGATGGCTCCTTCATGACTGGCAATGCTTTGGAAAACAACGACTTAGCGAGATGTAACTGACCTTGGTGCGCCGGCACGCGGCGTGCTTCTGGTAAGGCAGAGCCGGGAGATATTCTGCCGGCTGGGTGATACGGAAAACGGCGTTCAAACCTCTCGATGGAGTTGACCATGACCTGGACCAAGCCCGAAGCCGAAGTCGTTGCGGTGACCATGGAAGTGACCGCCTACGTCGCGACCCTGTAAGCCGCGATTGAATCGGGCGGGGCTCGCGTCGTTCGCGAGCCCCGCTTTTCTTTGCCCCCGTGCACCTGGTACTGCTGGGCACCGCCGCGGGCGGCGGTTTCCCGCAATGGAACTGCTACTGCCCGGTGTGCCGGGTGGCGCGGACCGAGCCCGCCCGGGCCCGACCGCGGACCCAATCCGCAGCGGCGGTTTCCGCCGACGGCCAACGCTGGTTTCTGCTGAACGCATCGCCGGACGTCCGGGAACAGCTGGGCCAGCTGACCACCCCGCCTCCGACCGCCAGCCGGTACCATCCGGTCGAAGGCATCGTCCTCTCGGACGCGGAACTGGACCATACCCTCGGCCTGGTGCTGCTGCGCGAGGGTCGGCAATTGTCCGTGTATGCCACCGCTGCCACACTTGAAGTCCTCCAGGACGACTCCCGCTTGCTGCCGGTGACCGCCGCCTTCGCCACGGTGCATGTCACCCCGCTGCAGCTCGACCAGCCAGTGCCGCTGCGGTATCGCGACGGCTCCACCAGCGGTCTCACCGTCACCGCCGTCGCCGTGGCTGGCGACCCACCCCGATTCGCCCGGCACGACCACCCCGGTCACACCGTCGGCCTCATCGTCGCCGATGAGCATAGCGGCGGCCGGGCGGGGTTCTTTCCGGGGTGCGGCGCCCTCGATGAGCCGCTTCTGGGGCGGCTGTCCTCCCTGGACCTGCTGCTCCTGGACGGTACCTTCTGGAGCGACGATGAGATGATTCGACAGGGCCTGTCGGAGCGCACAGCGCGGGAGATGGCGCACCTGCCGTTGTCGGGAGCCGAGGGTAGTCTCGCCGCACTCGGTACGATTTCCTGCCGGCGGAAGGTCTACACCCACATCAACAATTCCAATCCGATCCTGGTCGAGGACTCCGCCGAGCGCCGTCTGGTCGAGGCGGCCGGGGTGCAGGTGGGCCATGACGGGATGCGATTCACCCTGTAGCAGGAGGCACCCGTGGCCAGCCCCCGCGGCAGCGGCGGCGGCCCTGAGGGACCGCACCATGACCGCAACGCTCCGCGCCTCCGCACTGGCTACCCCGCCCAAACCGCTGATGCCCGAGCTGTCGGCGCCCCTGTCACCCGCAGATCTGGAGACAGCGCTCCGCGGCTTCCACGGCTCCTATTACGTCCAGCACCCCTTCCATCAACTGATGTACGAGGGCAAGCTGACCCGGCGGCAGTTCCAGGGCTGGGTCGCCAACCGGCTTGCCTATCAGCGGGTGGTGCCGCGGAAAGATGGGGCGATCCTCTCCAATTGCCCCGATCCGGCGGTCCGGCGGGAATGGCTCCAGCGGATCGTGGACCACGACGGTACCCGGGCCGGCGAGGGCGGCATCGAATTGTGGATCCGGCTGGGGATCGCCCTGGGCGTGCCGCGGGAGGAAATGGAGGACGAACGGCATGTCCTCCCGGCGGTGCGCACCATCTGCGAGTCCTACGTCTGGTTCTGCAAGTCTCGACCCTGGGTGCAGGCCGTGGCCTCATCGCTCACCGAGCTGTTCGCCCCCAAGATCCATCAGCAGCGGCTGGACTCCTTCCCACGGCACTACCCCTGGATCCCCCCGGAGGCCCTCGACTACTTCAAGAGCCGGCTGGTCCAGGCGCCGCGGGACGTCCGCCACGGGCTGGCGATCGTGCAGCAGCACTGCACCACGGTCGAGACCCAGCGCCTGGCATTCGAGGCGCTGGCCTTCAAGCTGGAGATGCTGTGGTCCCTGATCGACGTGATCCATAACGCCTACCGCGAACCGGCATGACCGTCACCCGCGACACCCGACCTCGCCTGTGGCGGCTGGCCCGGCTGGGCTTCGACCGGGTCCGCCAGCGCCCGGTCCTGCTGTACCCGGAAGGCGCCATGTTTCTGAATGAGTCCGGGAAGGCCATCCTCGAGTTATGCGACGGCACCCGGACCGTGGCGGAGATCGCCACCCTGCTGGGTGACCGCTACAGCACCGAAGTGGACGGAGACGTGATCGAATACCTGGACCGACTGAGTCGGCGCGACCTGGTGCAACTTCATGCCTGATCTTCCCACGACCCTGCTCGCCGAGCTGACCTACCGCTGTCCGCTCCACTGTCCCTATTGCTCCAATCCGCTGCAGATGGCTGGCGCGGCCGCCGAGCTGTCCACCGCCGACTGGAAGCGGGTGTTCACCCAGGCCCGGGACCTCGGGGTGCTGCAATTGGGGCTGTCGGGCGGTGAGCCGCTGGCCCGCAAGGACCTCGAGGAGCTGGTGGCCCACGCCGCCGCTGAAGGGCTCTACACCACGCTGGTCACCAGCGCCCTGGGCCTGACCCGGGCCCGCGCCGAACGGCTCAAGCAGGCCGGCATCGACCACGTGCAGATCTCCTTCCAGGACACCGATGCGGCCAGCGCCGATCGCATCGCGGGCATCAAGCTGGGCCGCCAGAAACAGGAGGCGGCCGAACTGGTGAAGTCCCTGGACCTC
>CALMOP010000174.1 GCA_937871775.1 uncultured Gemmatimonadota bacterium
GATTGCGAAGGGTGTATTCTCCCGCGATCACCGGGAACAGATCGAACCGGGTGATGAACTTGAGATCGTCCAGCACCCCGGTGTTGGTGGGATCGGCCATCGCCACCGTGAGGGTGCGGCCTTCCCGCTTGAGGGCCAGCACCACGTGTTTCAGGGCAAAATCGGAGGGCACTAGCTTGAGGACCCGGGGATCGACCTCGAATCGGGTGAGGTCCACCGCGGGCATGCGGTACTGCCGGGCCAGGATCTTGGTCACCTCCAGCTCCTGGACCAGGCCCAGCTTCACCAGCACGTAGCCAAGGCGATGGCCGGACGACTTCTGTTCCGCCAGCGCCGCAGCGAGCTGATCGCGAGTAATGAGACCCTCGCGCATCAGAATGTCACCCAGTCGGTCCGTGCCCGCCGCGGTGGTGGCCATCGCCCTCGAGATGCCGGATTGTGAAGCGTGACAACGGTTTACGCCGATTCACGAAAGCTAGATGGGGCGGGAAGGGTGTCAAGAGCGGAGGGCCCGGGGGAATCACCCGGTATCCAGTACGAACTACCGAGTAGCGAGTGCCCAGTGCCCAGTGCCCCAGCGCGCCAGGGCTCAGGGTCCAAGGCCTTGCGCGGAGTCGTGACCAAAGCTCCCCGGTCCAGTTACTCCGTGGTCTATCCTCCGTCTGAGCAATCCGAAGCGTACCGCGGTACTGGGCCCTGAGTACTGGGTACTTTAGTCGACCCGCACCAAGCGCCGAATCCGCTCCACCGTCGCCGGACCGACGCCTGGCACCCGTACCAGGCTGTCGACCGCCGGAAAGCGACCGTGCCGGTTCCGGTCGGCCACGATCTGTGCCGCCAGGTGGGGGCCGAGATGGGGCAGCCGTTCCAGCTGATCCGCGGTCGCGGTGTTCAGGTCGACCAGGCCGGTGGGCATCGAAGCCGGGGGTGGTGGAGTCGAAAAGCGGACTATGTCCGCCAGCGAAGTCAGCATCCGGGGGCCGACACCGGGGACCCGGTCCAGCGCCTCCAGCATGCCAAACCCTCCGTGCGCCTCGCGGTCCGCCACGATGCGCCGGGCCAGGCCGGGTCCCACCCCAGGGAGTCGGGTCAGCTCGGCGGCGGGAGCCTGGTCGAGGTCGATCCGCTCACCGGGTGCGAGCGGGCGGGCCGCGATCAGACTGGAGTCACGATGGGCGCCGAGCCGCGCAGTCGGATCGGCGCCGATGAGGGTGATGTCCCCCGGAGCTGTCCCCGGCCGGACCACCCACAGGCGTAGCCCCTGGCCCGCGACTGCCAGGGCCAGCAGCAGGAGCACGGCGCGCCGCTCGGAAGGCATGGCAGGACAGTACCGGCCGCGGTCGACCGAACGTGGCGCGCCAAACCGCGGTCTGGGGCTGGAAAAGGCGGGCGGGAGGGTGGCCCCGCTATCGCTTTCGCACCAGCGCCATCCCCACGTCCCCCACGACCTGCAGGCTGTGGGCGGTCACCTTGTCGATGGTGTCGTCCGGGGTGTGCCAGTAGAGGTTGCTGGGAGCGGTCGGGTACGCGAAGTCGACGACGTCGATGGCGCGGATCCCGACCTTCTGCAGCTCGACCTGGTCGTCCGTGAGCGTGGGTCCCCGCCCTGGCGCATCGATGAACACGTCGCCGTGGCCGATTTCCCGCGCCAGGGTCCACACCAGGTCGACCACCTCCGGCGCCCCGAGCAGAGACTGGCCCTCCGGCAGCAGCTTGAGGTCCCGGTCGCCCACCATGTCGAACAGGACCGCGTACAGCGGGCGGGGACCGGAGGGCTGATTGGCGGCATAGTACCGGGACCCGATCAGGACGTCGTTGGGCTCACTGTCGAAGTCACCGTAGTCCTCGCCGTCCACGAACAACAGGTCGACCCCCGCCCCGGGCAGCGACCGCTGCAGCGCGTCCGCCATCCCCAGCAGCACCGCCACCCCGGAGGCGCCGTCATTGGCCCCCGGCACCGGCTGGGACCGGTCGCCCTTGTAGCTCGGGTTGGAGGAGACCGGCCGGGTGTCCCAGTGCGCCAGGAACAGCACCCGCTCCGCCGCCGACGGATTGAACCGCGCCAGCACGTTGTGGAGCTGGAGCAGCTTGCCCCGTGCGGTGGTGTGCGACCAGGACTGCACCACCACGCTGTCGGCCCGGGCCCGCGCCATGGAATCGAGCCAGGCGGCCATGGCCTCGTGGGCCGGCGTGCCGGGTACCCGAAAGCCGAAGCTCAGCTGCCGCTCCAGATAGCCGAAGGCTGTGGTACCATCGAACTCACGGGCGGCGTGCGCGGGATCCCGGCAGGCCGCGAGGGCAAGCAGCGAGGTTGCCAGAGCAGCGCGAAAGCTTGGAGTCATCGGGGAGCAGGGCACGGGGAACAGTGAACGGGAACCCGGAACGAGCTGAAGGCTGACGCCTGACGCCTACCGCCAGTCTCCGGCAAACAAGGATAACTGGAGGGTCGCCTGAATGAGGATTGCGGAGAACTTGCGGTCAAGGTGGCGGGCCTCGTGGACCGAATAGCTGAACTGAAGTCCGCCGGTGAGTGTCCTGGCGAGGTCGGCGTCCAGGCTGCCCCGCAGCTCCTGGCGGCGGTTGTCGGAGACCACGTTGCAGCTGGACGAACCACCCTGATTGAGGCAGGTCTCGCCCCGGGAGAGCGTGGCGGTCAGGTGGCTCCGCATGCGGCGGGGCTGCGCCTTGGCGGACCGGGGCAGTGTGAAATCGTAGCTCATGCCAGTGGTGAGGTCCCGCTGCATGAGTTCCGTGGTGTTGCCGTTGGCGGCGTTATGCTGGTCCAGGATCGCGTAGGTCCCGTTGAGGATGATCCCGTTGCGCAGCACGATGGAGAGATCGGGGGTCCAGTTGGACGAGTGGGTCTCGGTCTGGGGCGACAGCCCTCCGGAACCCTGGGTCAGGGCGGTGCCCTGAACGGTACGGAAGCTGGTCCCAATGCCGATCGAAGCGATGGGCAGCCCCCGCACGGCCCGGGACACCCGCACCGACCCGGAGGGCCATTCCCGCTGGAAGATCTCGCTGCTCAGGAACCCGCCGCTCACCCGCTGGAATCGGGTGGTGCGGCTGCGGCTGTATGTCATGGTGAGCGACACCCCCAGCGGAAGGTCGGCCCCCGACGACAGACTGGTCGCGCGCGACTCGGTGGCCTGCACCGCGGAGTCGCCGGCCTGGTACAGGAAGTCCTCCAGGCCGCCCAGCGCGAGCTGGTACCCGAGCCCAGGGTCGAAGGTCGCCAGGTCGAACACCGAGGCCCGGATCAACCGCTCGGAGAGGTCCAGGGGTCGGATGCGCCGAGTGTGCCGGGCCACTACGCCCGAGTCGCCGAACACCCGGCTCAGGAACCGGCCCAGGTCCACCGCGGCGCCATATTCGTCCGTCCGGCTGTTATTCAGTGTCTGGGGCAGGATGAACGCACCCGCGGTGTCGCCTTCGACCCTCACCGGGTCGCGGCTGGTGAGGAACCGCCACAGGCGGAAACTGCTGGTCGTGATGTACCGGGGTCGGAGCCAGCTGGCGAGCCTGGGCCGCAGCTGCAGGGTGGTCCCCAGCTGCCGGTCCCGCTCGGCCCCGATGTCGATCCCCAGCAGGCGGCGGCGCGCCTGGGTGGCGATTCGTCCCAGCGAAGTTGAGTCCGAATAGTGGCGAAGATCGCGGGTGCTGCCGAGGTCGCTGGACAGGGTCAGCATGCCCAGCGGCTGCCAGGTGAAGCCGGCGCTGTTGTGCCACAGGTAGATCAGGCTGGTCACCGGCTGGAGCTGGTCGTCGGCGCTGAGGAACACGGGCACCTTGTAGGCCACCAGGTCACTGGCGTTCCGACTCAGCCCGCTGGCGAACCGCACGTTCGACGGCACCAGGTTGAGGTACGGCCTCTGGAGCCCAGCACCGGCTTCCGAGCGGCGCAGGAATCCCGGCAGCAGGCCAACCAGCCAGTCCAGGTTCAGCTTCGCACCCCGGCGTCCCGGCTGTATGCCGTAGTTGGCGTTGAGATTGTTGCCGCTGCTGGTCGCCAGGGCCAGCTCGCTGAGGCTCCGGCTCCTGGTGAAGCTCCCGGTGAGCGAGACCGGATCGAGCAGTGCCTGGGCCAGGAGCGAGCGGCCCCGTATCGAACGCCGGACCGCAAAGCCGTATCCCACGGTCCAGCTGACGGGCTTCCTGAGGTTGGCCAGATCCTCGCCGGGAATATCGGTACCGGTGAGTAGCTGGGGATCCACCGAGGTGTGGCTGTAGTTGACCGAGGCAGGCATAGCGAGACCCCACCGTACCGGCAGGAACCGATCCAGCCTGAGCGAACTGCCCAGCCGAAACACCCCGGTGGTCCGATAGGTCGCCTCCTGGCCGATCTGCTGGAAGTCGCCGTCCTGGCGGGTGTACCCCACCGAGAGTTCCCCGACATCGGAGCCGACCACCCGAACATCGAGCGCCATCGCTGCCCCCACGCGGGAGATGGGGTCGAACAGCCGGATGTCGTCCACCCACACCTCGGCACTGTCGCTGGGGCTGCCGGTGCCGACCCGCAGGATCCCGGCGGCCAGCTCCTGCACCTGCGCCAGGTTGGGGGGACTGATGGCGGGATCCTGGACATACACCAGGTAGGGGCCGTCACAGGCCACGTATGCACCCGAGTCCGGCTCCCCGCCGCAGGCGACCCGGGCGGCGCTGTCCGGACCCAGACCCTCCAGGTAGCGGGTCTCGATCACGGCCCGGAGTGACCGCCAGAGATCCAGGCTTACCCGGAGCTCGGGATCCCAGGTGGTGGTATCCGCCGTGGTGGCGTACTGGTAGAAGTTGCGGCTGTCGCTCCCCAGCCGGACATACGCGATGAAGTCGTTGCCGACCTGGCCCCAGCCCGGTCCCCGGCCGCGGGTCCAGGCCCGGAGTTCCCGATACTTGAGCAGGTTCTGGGCGCCGCTGGGAAAGCGGTAGTACGCCTCGGCCCGCTGCCCGAGTCCGATCTGGCGGGCGATCAACCGGAGGGAGCGCTCGTTGATCTGGGAGCCGAACTCGCTGCTGCTGCCCTTCTTGCTGAGGCCGCTATTGACTCCGGGCGGCGAGACGTAACCCAGTTCCTGGTTTTCGGTGGAGATGATGGACGCCACCACGTCGCCCACCGGCTCGGCGGTGGCCCCGGCGATGCCCTGGATCGGCTTGTCGGCCCGGCGGCTCCAGGGGGACCCCAGGAACCGCATCCGTGCGAGGGCGAACAGCCCCAGGCGATCGGGCCCGCCCTGGTCCGGTTCCGCCATGACGGTCACCCGGAGGTGCTTGACCAGGCGGATATTGGGCGCGCCGGTCGTTGCTTCCGGCTGGCGCAGCGGCAGCCGATACAGCCGCCATTCGCTGCCATCCACATTGCGCACCCCGGTGCGCACATAGTAGGGCGTGCCGGTGACGCCGAGATTCACCACCCAGCGGAAGCTGTTCTCGGTGGAGCCGTTGGCATCGAGGGTGTTGTCGCCGTCAAGATCCTCGGCGTCCAGCAGGCCGTTGCCGTTGCCGCAGCGGGCGCCCTGGTCGCCCCACGGATACACCAGCACCACCCCGGTCAGGGCGCTCTGGCACAGCCCCAGCCCGGTGACCGGCTGACCGTCGACGAGCAGCTGTTCGGGTCGATCGCCCAGGATGCCGATGTCGTCCAGGGCGGCGTTGAAGATGCCGTTGGGTTCCCGCTCGGTGTCCAGCATCTGCTGACCCACGAACTGCCGGCCGGTATAGATGGAGTCGCCCGGGATGGTGGTGGTGCTGAGACTCTCGGGGGCCATGGCGACGGCGTCCTCACTCACGGACCCGAGATCGAACATCAGGCTCACGCCGGCGGAGTCCACGCTCTGGGTCGCCTCACGCAGCACCCAGAATTCCAGAAACTCGTTGCGGGAGAGATCCACCCCGGTGGTGCCGAGCCCGGTGACCATGGAGCGCCAGCGGGGCGCATTGAGCCGGGTGGGAAGCACCCAGCGCAGACTGGCCGACGGCGGGGGCCGCACCTGGCCGGCGGCGGTGTCCGCCTGCAGCCCCAGGAACAGGGCGGTCTCGAGCTGATTGGCCTTGCCGGCGACCTCGATCCGGTCATCGATGTCATCGGCATGCAGCTCCAGGGCCCGGCCGGTGGAAGGGTCCGGCACCAGATTCTGCCAGGTGAGCTGCACCACGTCCGCGGTATCGAACGCCGGGCCGACGATCTGGGTTGCTCCCAGCGCGGACTGGGGCCGGCTGCCGAATTGCCACTTGGCCTCCCGCAACGACAGCGGCAGCCCGGGATCGCCCTCGAACTCCTCCAGGTAGGCCTGACCCGACCGGTTGGGATCGGGCCGGGTGAGAGCCAGCTCGCCGTTCAGTTCGATTCTGGAGGGCGCGGTGGTGCTGGTGGTGGTCAGGTGATCGAGGGCTCGGGTGATCGCCTCGGGCTTGAAGCGGAGGTCGGCGCTGACCCCGCCCACCATGTGGGCCTGGGCCTCGAACCCCAGCTGGGGCCGGTTGAAGGCGCTTTCCTCCTGCTGGTAGAGCCCCATCAGGTTGATCCCGCCGGCTTCTCCCAGCCGATAGCGCCCCCCCAGCCCAAATATCTTGGTCGGCGCCACCGCGAAGATGCCGCGTTCCTCGAACCGGGCCTGGATGGCGGCGGAGTTGTTGCCGAACAGGCCCACCGGGTCGAGAAAGGTGACCTGTCCCAGGTCGTAGTTGATGGTGTAGTCGACGGCCCGTTCGAGGCGGCGCCCGTTCAGGTACAGCGCCTCGCTGCCCTCGCGGATCTGCAGGGCGGCAAGGTCGAGCCGGGAGCGATCGCCGGCGGCGGAGGCGTTGTAGCGGAGCCGGAATACGAATTTGGCCGGCGGGCCCTCGGACAGGAGCAGGTAGCCCGGCGTGTGGTACAGCGAGTCGTTCCGTTCCTGCGCCAGCAGCCGGTCCGGATCGGCGAACGGCTTCAGGTGGGGGAAGACGATGTACGACTCGCGGATGGTGGCGGCGGCCCCGGGGTCGCGGATCCGGGGGAAGAGGCGATTGGACAGGTTGAAGGTGTTGGGGTCGGCCGGGGTCGCGAGCCCCAGCTGGGCCAGGTAGGTCGACTGGGCACCCTGCTGGGGCTTCTCGGAACCGTTGAGGCTCAGGGTGACGAGGAGCGAAGCCGGATCGAGATCGCTGCCCGCCACCCGGTACACCTGACGCATCTCGTAGCCGAAGGTGGCCCGGCTGGCCCCGACCCGGGGCTCGACGATGAGCCGCAGGCTGTCCAGGATGGGTGCCGGTCCCCGGTCCTGCGAGGGAAAGGTACCGACCGGCCCGGCGCTGCTGCGATAGCTTACCGCGAGGTAATCGTTCTCGTTGAGCCGGGCCGCGAGGGCGAACCAGAGCCCGGAGCCGTCGGCGTAGTAGTCGAGGTCCCGCTGCAGCAGCTCCCAGACGCCCTTGACCGTGTCCCCGTCGATGCTCACCGCGACCGCATTGATGCCGCCGAAGTTGGGGTTGAATCCGGTTTGCCCCGCTGGCCGGTAGCGGTACACCCTGATGTTCCCGCCGTCGATCAGCGCGGCCAGCGGCAGGGTGGCTTGATTCAGCTGCAGGATGTCGATGGCCGGATAGCCGGGCAGCGACTCGGGCAGGGTCACCCAGAAGAAGCGGGTTCCCTCGAAATCCAGGTCTCGGCTCTCCCGGTCCTGCGGCTGCACCGTGGTTAACCCGACGGTGTAGGACCGTTCCGCCACCACGCTGCCCTTCTGGGTCGCGGCCACACCCTGAAGGGTCAGCGGGCCCACATCGATCGTGGCGTTCACCCCGAAGTTGTTGGCGGGGATGCCGACGGTCAGGAATCGGGACGGGGGCGGCTGGAAGGTGACCGTGCCGATCTCGACCCGGCGCACCATCTCGTCCTCCAGTCCCTGGTAGTACAACTGCATATCATTCTGGGCGTTGAAATCGCGGTCGCTGTCATAGTCGACGTTGACGTGAACCCGCTGCCCGATCAGCCCGCTGGCCCGGAGCGCGAGGTAATTGTCCAGATGCGGTGCCTTGAACCCGCCCCGGCAGCCGGAGTTGAGGTCAAGGTATTCCGACGGAGTGCACTTGAGATTGTGTAACCGCTCCGTCCGGATTTCCAGCCGGCTGGTGCCCTCCATGGAGAGATCGGCATAGCGGCGGGAGATCCCCAGCACCCCCCCCTCGGTTGCGGTAGAATCGGCCACCGGCTCGGCCCGGCGTCCATACAGCCGGCGCAGCCGCCAAGCCGTGACCCGGGCGGTGGCCTGCGAATCCCGGAGGACCGCCAGGGTACTGTCCCAGGCCCACAGCACCTCGGCCGGGGGGCGGCGGGGACCCGCCGCCCAGGGACTGTGGAGTACGGCCGGAGGTCGGAGCCCGGGGAGCTCCGCCGGGAACCGCAGCCGGATGGTGATAGTGGTGTCTTCCTGGGCCGCGAGCGTCACCGGCAGCGGCAGGAAGAGCGCCAGGAGGGCCAGGGCGCGCACGGACCGGATCGGGTCGCCGGGGAAACGGGGGACGTCAGGCTTGAAGGCGCGGGACACCGGGAATATACTGGCCGTGGGGAACGGTCACAACTTGTTGACTCATGGAGACTTCACCGCATCGTGCGCGTCCTCGATCGCTACCTCATCCGCCAGTTCCTGCCGCCGCTCGGCTTCGCCTTCGCGGCAATGACCAGCATCATGCTGCTGAACCAGATCGCCCGCCGGTTCGGGGCGCTGGTGGGCAAGGGCCTCCCCTGGTCGGTCATCGGCGAGGTGTTCGGGCTGTGCCTGCCTTTCATCATCGCGATGACCCTGCCGATGGCGGTGCTGGTCGCGGTCCTGTACAGCTTCAGCCACCTGGCGGCCGACAGCGAGATCACGGCCATGCGGGCCAGCGGCATCAGCGCCTACCAGCTGGTGCGCCCCATGGGGCTGGCGGCGGTGCTGCTGACGGCGGGCAACTTCTGGTTCACCGACCAGCTGCTCCCCGAGAGCAACGCCCGGCTCCGCAACCTGCTCATCAACATCCAGCGCAAGAAACCCACCCTGGAACTGCGGGAGCAGGTCATCAACTCGATCCCGCCCAACGGGCTGTTCCTCCGGGCCAGTCGCATCGATGGCACCTCGGGGCGGCTCCGCAGCGTGACCATCTACGACATGTCCGGCACCGATGCCCGCCGGGTAATCTACGCCGACAGCGGGCGGATGGGGTTCACCGAGGATGGGACCAACCTCCAGATGCGGCTGTACCACGGGGCCATCCACGCCTTCAAGCAGAGCGACCCGGCCCTGATGCAGGTGACCGATTTCGTCACCAACGTGCTGCTGGTCAAGGATGTCTCCAACCAGCTCGACCTCGAGGCCAACGACGGGGTGCGCGGCGACCGCGAGATGAGCACCTGTGAGATGATGAATGTGGTCACGGGCGCCGAATACGAGGTAGCTCTGGCGGCGCAGCGGCGCCGGCTCACCGCGGACCGGGACCTCCGGGCCCTGCTCCGGCTGGAGCCCACCCCGATGGAGCGGCGGGCGCCGCGGCCCAGAGCGCCCGCCTATTGCCGGTGGTTCGCCCGGCTGGCGCACCTGGTGGGGACGGCGGCGGCGGATTCCGGCGCACAGGCGCCGGACAGCGCCGACCTCCTGCCCGCGCTGCCCACACCGGGCAACGACACACTCCGGAATCGCCACCTTCAGCGGGCAGTGCCACTCGACCGTCCCGGCAGGGCCGTCCTGGCCGGGGTTCCGGCCGTGGCGGCCCCGGCCCACCCGAGCCGGCTGCCCCGGTCCATCACGCCCTGGGCCGAGGTCTCGGGGGCGCGGGACGAGGTGGAGGCCTCGGGCGGGCGGCGGGATCAGTACCTGGTAGAGGTCCACAAGAAATGGGCGATCAGCGTTGCCTGCCTGGTGTTCGCGCTGGTCGGAATTCCCATGGCGCTGCGTTTCCCCCGGGGCGGCATGGGGCTGGTGATCGGCGGCGGACTGGCGGTCTTCGCCATCTATTATGTGGGGCTCATCCTGGGAGAGACCCTGGGTGACAAGCACCTCCTGCCGCCGTGGTTCGTGATGTGGGCTCCCAACCTGACCTTCGCGGCCCTGGGGCTGTACGGCATCGTGCTGGTCAGCCGGGAGTCAGGGTCGACCCGAGGCGGCGATCTGGCGGAGCTGTGGGACACCCTCACCAGCCGGTGGCGCCGGCGGAGCCAGTAGGCATGCGGATTCTCGACCGGCATGTGCTGCGGTCCTGGCTGGTGATCTTCGTGCTCACCGAGCTGGGATTCCCGCTGGTGTCCATCATGATCAACATGACGGACAACATGGCGAAGCTGCTGAATCGCGGGCTCTCTTTCCGCGACATCCTGGTCAGCTACTTCTACGCCCTGCCCGAGGTCTTCGCTCTGGTCATGCCGGCCGCGGTGCTCTTCGCGACCGTGTTCACGGTGGGTAACATGGGCCGGTACTCCGAGATCACCGCCGCCAAGGCCGGGGGCTTGAGCTTTCACCGCCTGACGCTGCCGCTGTACCTCGCGGCCACACTGGCGGTGGGCCTGGCCTTCGTGGTCGGGGAACTGGCCCCGGAATCGACCAGTCGGCAACTCGAGCTGCAGAAGGCCAAGGTCGCACGGCCCCGCACCGCCCGCTACAACTTCGTGTTCCGGGCCGACCAGGGCTGGGTCTACACCATCCGCTCGCTGGACGTCCAGAACCGGATGCTGCGGCAGCTGGTGTTCGAGCGCCAAGGCAAGGCGCCGGACTACCCCAGCCTCGCGGTCACGGCGGACAGCGCCACCTATGACGACACTCTCCACCACTGGCGGCTCTGGAACGGGGCCAGCCGCCGCATCCTGGGCGACGGCCGCCAAGTCAGCTTCCGGTTTCATTCGGCCCGGCTCAAGGCGCTCTCCCAGGAGCCGGTGGACCTGCTGGCCGAGCCCAAGGCACCGGAGGAAATGCGCTACGCGGAACTGACCCGGTATATCGAGGCGCTGCACCGTTCCGGCAACGACACCAGCAAGATCGAGGTGGATCGGGCCCTCAAGATCGCCCTGCCGATGGCCTGCCTGGTGATCGCCCTGTTCGGAGCGCCGCTGGCGGTGACCTCGCCCCGCCAAGGCACCGCCATCGGTTTCGCCATCGGTCTGCTGACCACCGTGGTGTACCTCTCCTTCATACAGCTCTCCAAGGCCATCGGCGCCTCAGGCCTGATGAATCCGGTGGTGGCGGCCTGGGCCCCCAACCTGGTGTTCCTGGCGATGGCGATCTGGCTGCTTCTTAGGGTGAGGACGTAGGGAGGGGCGACCCATCGGGTCGCCCCTACTACAG
>CALMOP010000175.1 GCA_937871775.1 uncultured Gemmatimonadota bacterium
ATCCTGACCGATCCTGCCCTCCGGCCCCGGATCGGGGTGGGCCTGGGCATTGGCACGGTCGGGCCACGGCGGCTGATCCAACCGGCCCTCCCCATCGCGGACCTGCCGGCGGTCGACCTGCTCCTGATCTCCCATGCGCACATGGATCACCTGGATCTGGGGACCCTCAGCCGCCTGTCCCGCACCATCCCGGTGGTGACCCATCGCCACGTGGGAGACCTGCTGACCAGCTTCGAGCAGGTCATTGAACTCGCCTGGGGGGAGCGCACCACCGTCGCGGGGGTTGGCATCGAAGCGATTCCAGCACGGCACTGGGGCGCCAGGACCATCACCGACACTCACCGGCGCTTTGGGGGATTCATCCTGACCCATGACGGAGCCCAGGTCCTGTTCGCCGGCGATACCGCCTACACCGACCTGTATCGCGGCTACCGCGATCGGCGTATCGACCTGGCGCTGATGCCGATCGGCGCCTATGACCCGTGGATCGATCACCACGCGAGTCCCGAGGAGGCCTGGGCGATGACTCTGGACCTTGGCGCTCGCCACCTGCTTCCCCTGCATCACTCGACCTTCCGCCTGAGCCGGGAACCCGCCGAGGAACCGTTGAGTCGCCTAGTGGCGGCGGCCGGGGCCGAACGGGACCGGATGGTGCTGACCGAGGTGGGGCAAGCCTGGACCGATCCGGGCTGCCCCTGACCCTCGGCGCCGGTGGCCTCCCAAGCAAGGAGATCGCGGGCTTGACCGGTGCATATATAGTGTGTAATATGTATGCCATGCACCGGACAACCATCTTTATCGAGGACGCCCTCCTCAAGCGGATTCGACAGCTGGCACGCCGCGAGGGCAAGAGCTTCGCCGCCGTGGTGCGAGAATCGCTGGCGGCATATGCCGCGGGCCTGCAGCGTCAGGGCAGCGCCCTGCCCCGCCTCGCGGGCCGTTTCGCGAGCGGCCGGAGCGACACTGCCGAGCGGGTGGATGAGCTGCTCTGGTCGGACCCACACCAGTGACCGTGGTGGCCGATACCGGGGCGATCTACGCCCTGCTCGACCGGGATGACGCCTGGCATGACCGGGTTCGGCGGTGGTGGGAGGAGGACGGTGGGGACGCGACCGTCCTCTTGCCGGTCACTACCCTCCCCGAGATCTGCTGGCTCCTCGCTTCCCGCATTTCTCTTCGGGCGGAGCTGGCCTTCGTGGAGGCGGTGGCGGAGGGCGAATTCGCGACCGAGCCGCTGCTCGAGGAGGACCTGGCCCGGACAGTGGACCTGCTGCGGACCTACGCCGACTCGCCACTTGGTTTTGTGGACGGTTCCATCGCCGCGATCGCGGAACGGTTGGGCACCCGGCAGCTCCTGACCACGGATCGCCGGCACTTCGGGATGGTACGGCTGGCGCGGGGTGCAGGGTTCCAGCTGCTTCCCTGACCGAACCCGGAACCGCTTGGCACGGCTCCTTCTGGCCGTTGCCCCTCGGCTCACCCCCTGGCCCCCTCTCCACAAAGTGGAGAGGGGAACGGGGGTGAGGCCACTCACTCCACCGTCACGCTCTTTGCGAGGTTGCGGGGCTGATCCACGTTGCAGCCCCGGCGCACCGCCACGTAGTAGCTGAACAGCTGCAGCGGGATGATCGTGAGAATCGGGGTCAGCAGGTCCAGGGTCTCGGGAATGGTGAAGGTCGACGCGGCCAGCCGGTTGATCAGGTCGTCGCCGTCGCTTGCGATGGCAATCACCTGTCCGCCCCGGGCCCGGACCTCCTCCATGTTGGACACGATCTTCCCGTGGACCGCATCCTTGGGCGCGATGAACATCACCGGCATGTTCTCGTCGATCAGCGCGATCGGCCCGTGTTTCATCTCCGCGGCGGGATAGCCCTCGGCATGGATGTAGGAGATCTCCTTGAGCTTCAGGGCCCCCTCCAGCGCGACCGGGAAGTTCACCCCGCGGCCGAGGTACAGGGCGTTGTTGGAACGCCAGTAGCGCTCGGCGAGTGCTTCGACCTGGTGGGCCCGGTCCAGGATATCCTGGATCTGTTCCGGGAGCGCCTTGAGGGCCTGGATGATCTGGCGGCCCTGGAGGATGCTGAGATTCCGGAGCCGGCCGAAGCGGAGCGTGATCAACGCCAGGGCAATCACCTGGCTGGTGAAGGCCTTCGTGCTCGCCACCCCGACCTCGGGACCGGCGTGCAGGTAGATGCCGCCGTCCACCTCGCGGGCGATGGTCGAGCCGACCACGTTGACCACGCCGAGGGTCCGGGCGCCGCGTCGCTTGGCTTCGCGGATGGCCGCCAGGGTGTCGGCGGTCTCACCGGACTGGGAGATCCCGATCACCAGGGTCCGCTCATCCACTACCGGGTTGCGGTAGCGGAATTCGGACGCGTACTCCACATCCACCGGGATCCGCGCCAGCTCCTCCAGCATGTACTCGCCGATCAGGGCCGAGTGCCAGCTGGTGCCGCAGGCGGTGATGACGATGCGGTTGAACTGCTTGATCTCGTCATCGGCCAGATTGAGTCCGCTGACGCGGGACGAGCCTTCGTCCTCGAGCAAGTGGCCGCGCAAGGTGTCGCGCACCGTGTCGGGCTGCTCGAAGATCTCCTTCAGCATGAAGTGGGCATAGCCGCCCCGCTCGACCGTCGCCAGGTCCCATTCGATCTGGTTGATCGGCTTCTCGATCCGGGTCGCCGCGAGATCCCGGACGTGGTAGCCGCTCCGGGTCAGGACCACCATCTCCCCGTCATCCAGGTACACCACCGAGCGGGTGTGGGCGAGAATGGCCGAGGCGTCAGAGGCCACGAACAGCTCGCCTTCACCCACGCCCAGCAGGAGGGGCGAGCCCTTGCGGGCCGCAACCAGCACGTCCGGCTCGTCCTCCGAGATCACCGCGATGCCATAGGCTCCGTCCACCTCCCGGAGTGCCTCGGCGACCGCCTCTTCGAGGGAGCCTCGGTAGCACTCCCCGATGAGGTGGGCCAGCACTTCGGTATCGGTGTCGGAGACCATGACATGGCCCCGTTGCTCCAGCACCCGCCGGATGGCCGAGGCATTCTCGACGATCCCGTTGTGAATCACGGCGATCTTGCCGGACTGGTCAGTGTGCGGATGGGCGTTGGTGGTGGTGGGCGGGCCATGAGTGGCCCAGCGGGTGTGGCCGATTCCCACGGTGCCCGTTGGGGTCCGGCCGGTGAGCTGCTGCTCCAGGGCGGAGAGCTTGCCCGACTGCTTCACCACCACCAGCCCCTGCCCGTTGAGCACCGCGATCCCGGAGCTGTCATAGCCCCGGTACTCGAGGCGCTTCAACCCTTCCATCAGGAGGGCCGCCGCCTGGCGGGGTCCCACGTAGCCCACAATGCCACACATCGGAGGTCGTCCTCAGGTCGAAAAGAATTCGCGGCAGACGGTGATGAGTTCTTCGGCGGCTTCCCGGGTCGGCGCCTCCGCGATGAAGCGGACGATCGGCTCGGTCCCGGAGGGTCTTACATGCACCCACCGGCCGTCCCATGCAAGCCTCAGTCCGTCCCGGGTATCGACCACCGCGTCGGGGAAACGGGTCCGGAGCCGCTTGTACACTGGCGCCAAGTCATTCCCGCGTGGTGCTTTAGCTTTGACGATCCGGTAGGTCGGTTGGCCGCCAACCAATTCCGAGACCGATCTGCCCGATCCGGCAAGAAGGTGCAGGATCAGTGCCACACCAACCGGTGCATCGCGACCAATGTGTAGCTGGGGCAGGATGACCCCGCCGTTCCCCTCGCCCCCGATGAGAGCACCTTCATCCCGGATGGCTCGGGCAACGTTGGCCTCGCCCACCGGGGCCCGGACGAAGCGGCCGCCGCCCAGCCGGGTCGCGTCCTCGACCACCAGCGAGGTGGACAGGTTGGCGACCACCACCGGTTCCCCACCCCCTGACCCCCTCCCCGCTCTGCGGGGAGGGGGAACAGGGGAGGGGAACTCGAGTACCGACCTCACCGCGAGGGCGAGAGTATAGTCCTCGCCGATCGGCTCCCCTCGCTGGTCTACCAGCGCCAGACGGTCCACATCGGGATCCACCGCGAATCCGACCGCGGCCCCGCTCTCCTGAACCAGACGTGACAAATCGCCAAGATTCTCAGGCACCGGTTCCGGGGGCCGGGGAAAGTGGCCGTCGGTCTCCAGGTTGATCGCCCGGACCGTGCACCCCAGCCGCTCCAGCAGTGCCGGCATGGTGGTGCCGCCGGCCCCCCGCACGCAGTCAAGGGCGACCACGAAGCGCCGAGCCCGGATGGCCGCCACGTCAATCAGCGGCAGGGCGAGCACCTGGTCCAGATGCCGGGTAATCGCATCGGGATCCTCCCGGACGGCGCCGACCCCATCCCAGCCGGTTCGAGGTGGACCGGCCTCGGCCAGTTCCCGAACCTGGATACCATCGGCGCCGTCCAGAAAGATGCCGTCCGGCCCGACGAACTTGAGCGCGTTCCACTCGATGGGGTTGTGACTGGCGGTCAGGATGAGCCCGGCGCCGGCGTGGTGATGCTCGACGGCCAGCTGGACCGTGGGGGTGGGAGCGATCCCGACATCGATGACCGTGACCCCGACCGACATCAGCCCCGCGGTAGCAGCCCGGGCAAACATGGGCCCGCTGGTGCGGGCGTCTCGACCCAGCACGACCAGCGGCCGGCCGGCCCGGGCGGCCCAGACCCCGAGAGCGGCGGCATGTCGAGCCACCAGCTCAGGGGTGAGATCCTTGCCGACGATCCCACGCATCCCCGAGACACTGATCATCAACGTATCGGACATGAGGACTAAGGTAGCGGCCCCGCCGGAACGGCGGGAGCATGGACGCCGGTCGTCGACCACCAGGCAGCGTGGGGCGAGGACTCCTGGCTCACCTCGCGCGGCGATCCGTTCCAGCAGCACCGGGAAACCGGCCCGCTGTCTTGCTCGGGCTGGGGCCAGCGGGTAACCTTCCCGCTCCTTCCACCCCACCCCCCATGACCGAGCTCCGGCAGGACGACGTTCAGGGCGGATTTGCGACCCGCGCGGTGCACGCCGGGCACACGCCCGACCCGCTGTCCGGCGCGGTGATGACCCCGATCTACCAGACCTCGACCTACATCCAGGAGGGGCTGGGACGGCACAAGGGATACGAATACGCGCGGACCCAGAATCCCACCCGGGCGGCCCTGGAGCGCTGTGTCGCCAGCCTCGAGGGAGCGCAGCACGGGTTTGCCTTCGCATCCGGTCTGGCGGCGCTGGACAGCATCCTCAAGCTGCTGGTCGCCGGGGATCACGTGGTCGCCGGGGAGAACCTCTACGGCGGGTCCCACCGCCTGATGGAGCAGGTCTACCAGGGCCTGGGGCTCCGATTCAGTTTCGTCGACATGCGCGATCCGGAGCGGGTCGCCGCCGCGGTGACTCCGGCCACTCGGCTGGTCTATGCCGAGACACCCACCAATCCCATGATGTTCCTGGCGGATCTGGCGGCGATCGGCCACATCACCCAGGCCCGGGGGCTGCTGTTCGCGGTCGACAATACCTTCGCGACTCCCTGTTTCCAGCGGCCGCTCGAGCACGGGGCCGACATCGTGCTGCACTCCTCCACCAAGTACCTCAACGGTCACAGCGACATGGTGGGAGGGATCCTGGTCACCAGTCGGGACGACCTGGCGGAACGCATCGGGTTTCTCCAGAACGCCGCCGGAGCGGTGCCCGGTCCGATGGACTGCTGGCTCTGCCTCCGGGGCATCAAGACCCTGCCGCTCCGGATGCGGCAGCACAACCTGGCCGGCCGCGAGGTGGCCGCCTGGCTGGTGCAGCATCCCAAGGTGCAGAAGGTCTACTACCCCGGACTGCCAAACCATCCGCAGCACGCACTCGCCCGACGCCAGATGCAGGGCTTCGGCGGCATGATCTCGCTCGAACTCGGGGATGTGGCCGTCGCGCGCCGGGTGGTGGAGCGCACCCGGATCTTCGCCCTGGCCGAATCGCTCGGCGGCGTGGAAAGCCTGATCGGCCATCCGGCCAGCATGACGCACGCCGCCGTACCGATCGCCCTCCGTCAGGCGATGGGGCTCACCGACAGCCTGGTCCGGCTGTCGTGCGGCGTGGAAGATCCCGACGATCTGATCGCCGACCTCGCCCACGCGCTGGAGGGGTAGGGCCGGAGCTCTAGCTCCGGCCCTACCCACTGTACCTCCGGCCCTACCCACCCCCAGCGAATCGTCCCACCCTGAAACCGCCTATCTTTCGAGGCGTACGTAACCCCGTCTCCATCACGAGTCGACCATGGCCACACCCGCTCTCCGCCCCCGTCGCACCTTCCCGGCCATCGGGGGAATCACCTGGGAGCACCCGGCGGATCGGGCCGCACTGCAGGCCCTCCGCTCGGTCCCCGGCTTCGAGGAGATCACCAAGAAGATCCTGGCGTTCCTGGGCGGCGAGCGCGGCATCCGGTTGCTGTTCCAGGCCAATGCGGTGCGGGTCGGGCCGACCCAGTTCCCCAAGCTCTGGACCACGCACGTGGAGGTCTGCACCACATTCGATTGGCCGGAGGTGCCGGAGCTGTACGTCTCCCAGACGCCGGTGTTCAATGCCGGGGCCTACGGAGTAGACCACCCGTTCATCGTCCTCCACACCGCGGCACTTGAGCTGCTGGACGACGACGAGCTCCGGGTGCTCCTGGCCCACGAGCTGGGCCACGTCATGAGCGGGCACGCCTTTTATCGGACCATCGCCGCGATCCTGTTTCTGGTCAGCGCCAAGGCCCTTCCTGCGCTGGTCGGCATCGTGTTGTGGCCAGTGCAGCTGGCGTTCCTGGAGTGGTCCCGGAAGGCGGAACTGTCCGCCGACCGCGCGGGCCTGCTGGGGAGCCAGGATCCCATCGCCGCCCAGCGCCTCTTCATGAACATGGCGGGAGGCGTCCGGCCTCCGCATCAGGGGGGGCAGCTGGACCTGGACACCTTCATGGCCCAGGCCCACGAGTACGGCCAGTCGAACGACGGCCTGGACATCTTCTATAAGGTGCTCAGCACCCTGCTGCTGTCCCATCCCATGCACACAGTGCGCGCCGCGGAACTGCAGGGGTGGATTGCCGCTGGCGATTACGATCGGATCCTGCGCGGGGAGTACACCCGGCGCGGCCCCGAGAACGCTGAACGGCCGCTCAAGGATGACCTGTCGGCGGCGGGAGACTATTACTCCCGGGAAGCCCGGGAGACCTTTAGCCAGGTGGTCGATGCTGCCAAGAAGGCCGCCGAGCGGGCCCGCGACGCGTTCCGGAATACCCAGCAGAGGTGAAGATCCTCGTTGTTGGCGGTGGCGGCCGGGAACACGCCCTGGCCTGGGCACTCCACCGCGAAGACCCCACGGTTCGTCTCTTCATCGCGCCGGGGAACCCCGGCACCGCCCCCCTCGGTAGCAACCTCCCCATCAGCCCCACCGACCTCGACCGGGTGGTCGAGGCGGTGGAGGCCCACGATATCGACCTGACCATCGTCGGGCCGGAGGCGCCCCTGGCCATGGGCCTGGCGGACCGCTGCCGGGCCCGCGGCCGAACCGTCTTCGGACCCGGCCAGGCCGCCGCCGCCATTGAGGCGTCCAAGGCCTTCGCCAAAGAGGTGATGCAGCAGGCGAACGTTCCCACCGCCGCCAGTCGCACCTTCACCACTCTGCCCGAGGCGCTGGCCTACGTCGAGCCACATCCGGAGCCGCTGGTGGTCAAGGCCTCGGGGCTGGCGGCAGGGAAAGGCGCGGTGGTCTGCGCCACTCGAGTCCAGGCCCGCGATACTCTCACGGCCATGCTGGGAGAGGATCGCTTCGGTGAAGCGGGCCGGGTGGTGGTCGTGGAGGAGTTCATGGCAGGAGAGGAGCTGTCGGTCCTCGCGATCACCAATGGCGAGGCGATCGAGCTCCTTCCCGCCGCCCAGGATCACAAGCGGCTCGGCGAGGGGGATCAGGGGCCCAACACCGGCGGGATGGGCGCCTACAGTCCGGTGGCCATCGCGACGCCGGCGCTGCTGGAGCGGGTGCGGCGTGAGGTGTTGGACCCCACGCTGGCGCAACTGGCCCGTCTGGGCGCTCCCTATAACGGGGTGCTCTACGCCGGGCTCATGATTGGCCCCGACGGATCGCCCCGGGTGGTGGAATTCAACTGCCGGCTGGGCGATCCGGAGACCCAGGTGGTCCTGCCGCTGGTGGAGTCAGGTCTCACCGAGTGCCTGTGGCGGGTCGCCCGCGGCGAGCCGCCCTCGGCGCTTCGCAGGCGATCGGGCGCGGCGGTCACCACGGTGCTGGCCGCGCGGGGCTATCCTGACCACCCCGAGCAGGGCGCCGCGATCACGATTCCGACAACCCTCCCCGAGGGGGTGACGGTCTTCCACGCGGGCACCGCCATTGATGGAAACGGTACCCTGCGCGTGGCTGGGGGGCGGGTCCTCAACGTGACGGCAGTCGCTCGGGACTTCGCCGAGGCCCAGGCGAGGAGCCGGGCAGCCGCCGCGGCGATCGGGTTCGAGGGGAAACTCTGGCGCCGGGACATCGGCTGGCGTGAAGCGATGCGCCAGACACGAGGCGCCTGAGGCCAGCCGGCGAGTCGCGGGAGCGGACGCTGGCCGCGCCGCGAGCATGCCAAGGCACGCGGACCCGGTTCCCCTTGTGACGCCGAGCGGTGGCCTGGGTTGTTTCCGTCCGGCACCACGCCCATCGCAGACAATCACCCCCACGGCACTCGCTATCTTCCCGCCATGCCCGAGCTGCCCGAAGTGGAAACGATGGTGCGCGGGATCCGGCCGGCGCTGCTGGGCCGCACCATCGTCCGGGCGTCACTGAGCCACATCGACGTACTGCGGGGGGTAACTCGGCCGCGGCTGCTCCGGATCCTGACCGGCGCCACCATACACGACGTGACCCGCCGGGCCAAGCACGGCGTGATCCATCTCGAACGCTACCGCTTCGTGCTGCAGCCCGGCATGACCGGCAATCTGCTCATCTACGACCGGGCTCTCGCGGCGGCCGAATCGAAGTACGCCGTCCTCCGCGCCCAGCTCGACAGCGGGGTGGAGTTCGTATTCCGGGACGTTCGACGAATCGGTACCCTGCTGCTATTGGACGAGCGCGGCTGGGCTCGGTACGACGCTGGCCTGGGTCCCGAGCCACTCGATCCCGGCCTGACCGTGGAGGCCTTCGCCGAGCGGCTGCGGCATTCCCGGGCGGCCATCAAGAAGGTGCTGATGGACCAGCGACGGCTGGTGGGCATCGGGAACATCTACGCCAATGAGGCCCTGTTCCGGGCCGGGATCGATCCCTCGAAGCCAGCCCACCGGGTCTCGGCGGAAGCCTGGCCGCGGCTGTTCCAGCACACCCAGCGCCTTCTCCGCGCCGCGATCGACTCCGAGGGCACCACCTTCCGCGACTACCGCACCGGCACCGGCCAGCCCGGCAGCTTCCAGCTGGAGCTGATGGTCTACGAGCGCCAGGGGGAGCCGTGCCGCCGCTGCGGCACCCGCCTGGCAGGCACCCATGACATCGACGGTCGGATAACGGTGTTCTGTCATCGGTGTCAGGGGTGAGGGAGTGGAGGAGTGGAGGAGTGGGGGAGTAACAGAAGTGGCCGAGTTGCTGAGTGGCACAATGGCAGAGTGGGGGATCGGAACCTACCGCCGCTACCGCCCCTACCGCCCCTACCGCCCCTACCGCCCCTACCGCCGCCCAAGCGATATATTCGATCATCCCGGTCTCAGCGCCGCGACTCGACCCATGGCCACCGCCCTCCGCCTCTCCCTACCGACCGCCGACCTGGCGGCGCTGCGGGACCGCATCCGCCGCCTGGCGGAGCCGCGGCCCGGCATCTACCGCATGACAGATCCCCACGGCCGGGTGCTGTATGTCGGCAAGGCGAAGCGGGTGCGGAGCCGGCTGCTCTCGTATTTCCGGGCCAGCTACCCGGAGGACAAGGCGGCCAGAATTCTTCACGCGGCCGCTGACATCACCTGGGATTACGCGCCGAGCGAGTTCGCGGCCCACCTGGCCGAGCTGCGACAGATCGCTCGACACCGGCCGCCCTACAACCAGCAGATGAACCGGGCCCGCCGCACCCTGTTCATCAAGGTCTCCGGCGGCCCCGCCCCGCGACTCGCGACCGGCGGCGCAACCGGCCGGGACGATCATCGCTGGTACGGCCCGTTCGTCAGCGTGCGCCGGGTCCGGGAGGCGGTGCGCGCCCTGAACGATCTGCTGGGACTCAGGGACTGTGCCCCGGCGATGCCCATAGTGTTCGCGGGGCAGATGGATTTCTTCACCCCCCAGGCTCAGGCCGCCTGCATGCGGCACGAGCTCGGCGCGTGCAGCGGCCCCTGCGCCGGGTTCGTGACCCAGGTTCACTACCACCACCGGGTCGAGGCCGCGGTGGCGTTCCTCGAGGGCCGGACCATCCAGCCGGTGGACCGGGTGGTGCGGGAGATGTCCGCTGCCGCGGACCAGGGCGCCTTCGAACGGGCCGCCCGCTGGCGGGAGAAGTTCGAGCAGCTGGAGTGGCTGCTGACCGCCACCAGCCGGGCCCGGGCCGCGATCGCGGCCCTCACCTTCGTGTACCGGGACCCCGGCGCCTTTGGCGACGACCGCGCCTACCTGGTGCGTCACGGGGTGGTCCGGGCCTGCTACCCCTGGCCCGGGACACCGATCGAGCGGGAGGCCTTCTGCGGGGTGGTGCGCGATGAGCTGTCCCGCCCTGCCCCCGCCCCGGGCCCCTTGCCGTTCCAGTACCTGGACGAGATCCTGCTGCTGATGGCCTGGTTCCGCCGCCACCCCGAGGCGTTTCGTCGGACCAGCATGCTGGAGAGCTGGCTGCACTGACCCCGGAGGCCCCCATGTCGCTGTGCCGCCCCTCGCGCGCCTATCGCCGTTCCTGCGACCTCAACCACGACAACCGCAATGCGGCCCGGACGCTGGCGCCGCTGGGCCCGCAGTAGCTTCTCCGTCGCCTTCGCCGGCCTGACCGCTTCCGGCCGGCTGCAGGCGACCCAGGCGCCGGAGGCTCGCCGCGAGCTGCAGCGTTTCCAGCAGGAACTTTCCACCGAGTACGACCCTGCCCGACTGCACAGCGCCGAACGAGACATCGACTTCGACACTGGCCCACCGGAAGCGCGGGCACTGGCCCGGCTCAAGCGTGGGTACCTCCGGCTCCGCCAGGTCGAGACCGGGGACCTCCTGGCCTCGGGCCGCGCGGCGAGGGACTTCCGTCAGGCGGCTCGGCTGGAGCCCGACTGGAGCGAGCCGTGGCTGGGGCTGGGCCGCGCCCGTCGCGCCTCGGGTGATCGGGAAGCCGGCGACCCGCTGAACCTGGGAAAGCGCATCGGCTTCGGCGCCTACGAGGATGCCATCGACGCCTTTGCGGAGGCGCT
>CALMOP010000176.1 GCA_937871775.1 uncultured Gemmatimonadota bacterium
CGCTATGCCTGGATGGATGAGGGCTTCAATAGTCTCATCAACATCTTCTCCGAACAGGATTACTTCAAGCGAGACGACAGCCGGCGCCACAAGGGTGAGGCGATGTTCGCCCTGTACAACGATCAGCAGCCAACCGCGCAGCCGGTCATGACCTACGCCGATCGCTACAAAACCGATGACAATCTGGGCTCGCTCGCCTACGTCAAGCCCGCCCTCGGCCTCTACACCCTGCGCAACAAGATCCTGGGTCCCGAGGTGTTCGATGCCGCCCTCGCGGAGTACACCCGCCGCTGGGCGTTCAAGCACCCCCAGCCTGCGGACTTCTTCCGGACCGTCGAGGATGTGACGGGCCGCGACCTGGACTGGTTCTGGCGAGGCTGGTTCTTCACCACCGCCGCGCTGGATCAGGCGGTCGAGTCGGTGACCCAGCAGCCGGGATCCGACGGCAAGAACCGGGTCCGGGTGGTGCTCAGGAATGCGGGGCAGCAGGTCATGCCGGTCGAGCTGCAGCTGAACTTCGCCGACGGCTCCACCGCGCTGTTCAAGTTCCCGGTGGAAATCTGGCACCGGGGAGACCGTTACACCGCCGAGCTGACCACCGACAAGCACGTGGTGGCGGCGATGGTCAATCCGGATGGCGGGTTCCCCGATGTCGTCCCGGGCAACAACGGCTGGCGCGAGTCGGCGGCCGCGACCCCCTGAGACCGCGCCCTCCGGGACATCCTCGGCCTTGCCTCTCCCTGCGACCGCCCAAATCTTCCCTAGGGTCGCAACACGGCGACCGCGGCGGCCCGTGCCCGATCGAATCTTCGCGCCGAACTGTCGGGCTGGGCCTCGTTCACGGTGTTGACGACCCCGATAATGCCGGAGCCCCTCGCCGGATCCAGATAGAAGAAGGATCGGAACCCGGCCTGTTCCCCGGTATGGAACACCAGCTTTCCCGGCTCTGGACCGAGGAGGAAGAAGCCCAGGCCCATCGTGGCGGGACCACCGGGCTGGTCGCCGGCCGACACCACCGGTTGCCACATCTCCCGCAGCGAGAGCCGCGAGAGCACCCCATCGTACCGCCGAGCCGCTCCGGAATCCCCTGGAGCCGCCCCGGTAAGGAAACCCAGCCAGGTAGCGAGGTCCTCGATCGGGGCATTCCAGCCCCCGTTGGGAATGGTGACGCCGGGATCGAAGTCGGGACCGTTGTCCCTGACCGACACGGCCCCGGCGCTGTCTGCCACCACGCTGTAGTTATGGGAACGCCATGGCGCCAGGTGCCAGGGGGTGACCCCGAAATAGCTGCGCCGCATGCCCAGCGGCAACCAGATGTTCTTGTAGATGTAGGACTGGTAGGGGTCGCCGGTCACCGCTTCGATCACCCGAGCCAGGTAGATGAAGGCCGGGTTGCTGTAGCCGTATCGCGACCCGGGAGCGAACGCCAACTCCTGGTACGGCATCATTGCCACCAGCTGCTCCCAGCGGGTCGGCTCGAACGGCTCCCAGGCTAGGTACCGGCGATAGGGCCAGGTCGGATCCTGCAACCCGGAGGAGTGGGACAGCAGCATCCGGAGGGTGATGGCATCCATCGAACCGAAAGGATCGTGCAGCTGGCGCAGCTCGGGTACCCAGCGGGTGATCGGATCATCCAGCGACAGCCGGCCGCGATCCCGGAGCTGCAGCACGGCGACCGCGGTCAGGGTCTTGGTGATCGAGGCCCAGTGGAAGATGGCCTCCGGGCCCAGGGCGAGGTGCATTGCCTGGTCCTGCTGGCCCAACTCCCGATGGGCTACCACCCGACCCTGCTGCACATAGGCCAGGGCGGCTCCGACCGCGTGATCCTGGCGGGTCAGCGCCTCGAGGGCCTGGGCCGCCGCGGTGAACCGGGCCGGCACCTGTGCGCCGAGCGGCCCGACGGCCAGCAGCACGGTCAGCCCGATCGCGCCGGCCAGGCGGCTCATGGCACCCCCAGCTGCCACACGCCCGACAGCATGTCGCTGGTGTACAGCGATCCGTTGTACAGCATCACGCCCCAGGTGTAGGTGCTGGCCGCCCCCGGGCGGATCGTCGCCATCCGGCGCAACGGGTACAGGTCGCCGGTCAGGGCCCCCGAAACATCGAGTGCCACAACCCCCGCGTTGTAGTAGGCGGCGTAGAGGACTTCGCGCTGCTCGTCGACCCAGAAGTTGTGGGTGCCGGCGCCCGGCTCGGAGAAGGAGGCAACGACCGCGGGGTGGCGCAAGTCGCTCACGTCCGCCACGTAGATGAGGCCGGCGGATGAGACGCCCACTGTCCCCGGCATCTCCTGGCCGATGAACAGGTATCGGTGCTCACCGGTGAGCTGATTCCAGAACCACCAGCCGTTGTGGGCCTGGCCGCCGGGGATGCTCAGGGTGGCGAGCTGCACCGGCGCCGCGGGGGATCCGCCCGCCGTCCCGTTCCCGACATCGTAGATGTAGACGCCCTCGTTCCAGACAAACGCGAAACAGATTCCGTCACGCACGACCGTATCATGGATCCCGTAGTTGGCCGGCACCGGGGTGCTGCTCTCCTGGGTGATGGTGCCGCCGGAGGCTCCCGAGAGGTCGTACACGATCATGGATGGACTGGGTGGATTCTTGGCGGTGAAGGCGTACAGACTCCCGCCGATCTCCGCCAGGGTCCCCGTATGCAGTCCTTCCGCCGCCGCCAGGTGGGCCCGGAATACCGGCTGACCCGGGGCGAGGAGTTCGTACACGTAGATGCCATTGCCGCTGGGCGTGCCGCGCTCGCCGGTAAACATCAGCCAGCGGCCATCCTCGGAAACCTGGACATCGCTCACGGTTCCGATCCCCGGGGTCACGATCGAATCCACGAGCGAGGGAGCCCCAACGAGATCCAGTTGCCAGATCTTGAGTGCGTTGCCCACGGCCCCGCGGTTGCCCCAGGTCCCGCTATAACCGTACCCGTCGGCGACCCAGAGATCACTGGTATAGCGCTCGGGCACGTTGCCGCCGCCACCCAGGACCGAGAAACCAGGCCCCAGGCCGCGGCTCCGGAAAGTGACCGGAGACCCGGCGTGGCCGGGCACGCTGGCGGTGACCACCTGGATCCCGGGCACATCGCCGAGCACCGCCGTCGCCTCGGCAATCCCCACCCCATCGCTCACGCTGCTGGCGGGATCGATGCTGCCGCCCCCGCTGACCACCGCCCAGCTCACGGTCACGTCGGCCTCGGGCTGGCCGTCCGCTGCTGCGACCCGGACCCGGTAGGGCTGGAGCGTCGTGGCCGTCGCCGCCACCTGGGCATCCCCCGCTGCTGCGCTCAGGCCGCCCTGAGGCGGTGGGGCTGGCTCGCTGGTGTTGTCGCAGCCGGCCAGCCCACCCAGCAGTACGACGGCGAGGTACCGGAGCGCACCCCTCGTGATTCGCCTCATTGCCTCACCAGCCCCCTACATGCCGGGGTGTGAATGTGATGCCGGCTGCGGCAGCAGGCCCCCGTATCGGCCCATGCGGTGCCCCGCCATGCCATACCCGATCCTCAGGCCACCCGAAAGCTGCCTCACCTGCTCGGAACCGTAGAGAATCTCGGGTGTCAGGACCCCGCCCCCATCATTCCGAGCCGTCCCCAGCGTCCCCTCCAGAAACGGCCGCAGCCCGATCCGACCGTGCCAGACGGGAATCAGGTACTGCAGCCCGGCGGTATGCAAGGTGAACCGGGTGATACCCAGAATGGAATTCTCGAGGTTGGGCCGAACCGAGCGAAAGGGATCAAGCTCCCGCTGATCCTCCGGACGGTCGCTCTGTTCGAACCGGTAGTAGATCCGCTTCCGACCCAAGTCGACCGCCGCCTCGACCAGGACGCTCCGAAACTGGAAGCGGCCGTCGGCTTCGGTGGTGCGGGCCCATTCGGCCAGGGCGTACACCATTGCCGGCCCCGCGGCCCGTTCGATCCGTCCCCCCGCGTGCCACTTCTCCGCATCGGTCCCGGCCCCGGGCCGGTGCTCCGGCGAGTGCACCCCGGCGCGGGAAACGGACAATTCCAGGCCCCGGACCGGCAGCAGCGTCAATCGCCCCGACCAGGAATCACCGAAGCGCTGCCACCGGGGCCACTGGCCCGGCCGCTCCGGCTCATCGCCGTTGAAGACCCCGGCCTCCAGCAGTACCGGTCCAGTCCGGATACCGACCAGCGCCACCGCCCGCTCCAGAATCTGGGCCAGATGGTGATTGATGGGATAGCGCGCGATCGGACGCGACATCGGGTCATCCGAACCGAACGGCGCGAACCCCTTCCCTGCGCTCAGCGACACCCGGACCGGGCCACCGGCTCGGCCCAGGAGGTCCATGCCGCTCACCATGAGTTCATGGACCGTGGTGTGGGGGTGACGGCGGTCGTAGAATCCCTCGCCCCAGGCGCCTGGCGCAAGCTCACCGTCGGGAATGGTCGCGCCTTCCAGATCGATGGTCCCCTGCAGCTGCAGGTGCCCAGCCAGCCCCCTCCAGCCCAGCATCACCATGGGCTGCACCACGCGCGCCTCCGTGAGGCCGCCGCCGCCAGGGATGGGATCCGCCCAAGTCACCACCGCGATGGCCTGCGCCGCCCACCAGGGGCCCAGCCCCATTTGGGCCGCCAGCGCCGCTGGGGCAGCCGCGGCGACCAGGACCAGCGCGCGTCGAAACCATGACTTCATCGGGAACCCTGGGCCAGACGGTCAACACAACGGCCCGGCCGCTGAGTGACGACCGGGCCGGACCTCAGGACCACAGCGGGCTCAGAGCGCGACTTCCACCGCGACGCGTTCCGGTCGGGTGGCGCTGGCGCGGATGTAGTCCCGGTACAACCGGGCGATCCAGTCGATCGAGATCTCCTTGGGGCAGGCTTCCATACACTCCCCGTGCCAGGTACAGCCGCCGAAGCCCTCGGCATCCATCTGCTGCACCATCCCCAGCGCCCGCCGCATCCGTTCCGGCTGGCCCTGCGGCAGCAACGCGAGGTGCCCAACCTTGGCGGCAGTGAACAGCATGGCGGACGCATTGGGGCAGGCGGCCACACAAGCGCCGCACCCGATGCACTGGGCGGCATCCATGGCCAGATCGGCGTCGGTCTTGGGCACCGGCAAGGAATTCGCATCTGGCGCACTGCCGGTGGAAACTCCGACGAATCCCCCGGCGGCGATGATCCGGTCGAACGCAGTCCGGTCCACTACCAGGTCCCGCAGCACCGGAAAGGCCCGGGCCCGCCACGGCTCGATGTAAATGGTGGCCCCGTCCCGAAAGCTGCGCAGGTGGAGCTGACAGGTAGCGGTCGCCTTCAGCGGGCCGTGAGCCACGCCGTTGATCATGAGGCCGCAGGAACCACAAATCCCTTCCCGGCAATCGTGATCGAAGGCGATCGGGGCTTCCCCCTGCCGGGTCAACCGTTCGTTCACGACGTCCAGCAGCTCCAGGAACGACATGTCGGGACTCAGGTCGGCCGCCTCGTAGCGCGAGAGGCGACCGGCGGAAGCGGCGGAGGCCTGGCGCCAGACGTACAGGGTGAGGTTCATGGGTTAGGCACCTACTTGTAACTCCGGGTGCTCAAGTGCACGTTCTCGAATTCCAGCGGCTCCCGCCGCAGTGCCGGGACACGGTCGGGGCCCTGATATTCCCAGGCGGCCACGTAGCAGAAGTGCTGGTCGTCCCGCAGGGCTTCGCCATCCGGGGTCTGGTGTTCCACCCGGAAGTGGCCGCCGCAGGACTCCTCCCGATGCAGCGCATCACGGCACAGCAGCTCCGCGAACTCCAGAAAATCCGCCACCCGGCCGGCCCGCTCCAGCGACTGGTTGAGCTCCTCGCCGCTGCCGGGCACGTTCACATTCTCCCAGAACTCCTGCCGCAGTGCCGGAATCCGATCCAGGTTCGCCTTGAGCCCGGCCGCGGTGCGGGCCATGCCGCAGTGCTCCCACAGGAGCCTCCCCAGTTCCCGATGAAATGAGTCGACCGTCCGCTGGCCGCGGATCCCCAGCAGCTTCCGGGCCCGCTCCCCCACCTCGGCCTCGGCGGCTCGGAACGCGGGGTGGGTGGCGTCGACCCGGGGCAGCTTTGCCGTGGCGAGGTAGTCACCCAGGGTGTAGGGGATGATGAAGTAGCCGTCGGCCAGGCCCTGCATGAGCGCGCTGGCGCCGAGCCGGTTGGCCCCGTGGTCGGAGAAGTTGGCCTCCCCCAGGACGTGCAGCCCGGGAATGGTGCTCATCAGGTTGTAGTCGACCCACAATCCGCCCATGGTGTAATGGACTGCGGGGAAGATTCGCATCGGAGTCTGGTAGGGATTCTCGTCGGTGATCCGCTGATACATCTGGAACAGGTTCCCGTACCGCTCCGCGACCTTGGCCTCGCCGATGCGGCCGATGGCGTCCCCGAAATCGAGATAGACGCCGAGCCCGCCCGGGCCCACGCCGCGGCCCTCGTCGCACACCTCCTTGGCGGCGCGGCTGGCGATATCGCGCGGGCAGAGGTTACCGAAGCTGGGATACTTGCGCTCCAGATAGTAGTCGCGCTCCGCCTCCGGGATCTGCTGCGGCGGGCGGCCGTCGCCCCCGGCCCGGGGCACCCACACCCGGCCATCGTTGCGGAGCGACTCGCTCATCAGCGTCAGCTTGGACTGATAGTCGCCGCTGACCGGGATGCAGGTCGGGTGGATCTGGGTGTAACACGGATTGCCGAAAGCGGCGCCCCGCTTGTAGGCCCGGTAGGTGGCGGTGACGTTCGAGCCCCTGGCGTTGGTGGAGAGGTAGAAGACATTGCCATAGCCCCCCGTGGCCAGGATGACCGCGTCCGCCACCTGGGACTCCACCTTGCCCGTCACCAGATCCCGGGTCACGATCCCGCGGGCGGCGCCATCGATCAGAACCAGGTCCAGCATCTCGGTCCGCGGGTACATCCTGACGGTGCCCGCTGCCACCTGCCGCTCGAGGGCCTGGTAGCACCCCAGCAGCAGCTGCTGGCCGGTCTGCCCCCGGGCGTAGAAGGTCCGGGAGACCTGGGCCCCGCCAAAGGAACGATTGGCGAGCAGCCCGCCGTACTCCCGCGCGAACGGCACCCCCTGGGCCACGCACTGATCGATGATGCTGACACTGATCTGGGCCAGCCGATAGACGTTCGCCTCACGGGCCCGGAAGTCGCCACCCTTGATCGTGTCGTAAAACAGCCGCCAGATCGAATCGCCGTCGTTCTGGTAGTTCTTGGCGGCGTTGATCCCCCCCTGGGCGGCGATCGAGTGGGCCCGGCGGGGCGAATCCTGGAAGCAGAAGCAGCTGACCTGATAGCCAAGTTCGCCCAGGCTCGCAGCGGCGCTTCCGCCCGCGAGGCCGGTGCCGACCACGATCACCGAGTATTTCCGCTTGTTGGCCGGATTCACCAGCTTCATCTCGAAGCGGTGCCGGTCCCATTTCTCGGCGAGGGGGCCTGACGGAATCCTGGCGTTCAGTTCCATGGTTTCATGTCTCAGGTGTCAGGCGTCGGGCGTGGTGCGTCATGCGTGGTGCGCTATTTCTTGGTGGTCAACCGTTGAGCTTTGGGCGTCGCGCGGCACGCATCACGCATCACGCATCACGCATCACGCAGCACGCTACTCCAGCCAACCCAGCAGCACCGCCACCGGTATCAGGGAAAACCCCAGCCACACCAGCACCGCCAGAGCGGCAGCCAGCGGGCGCTCCAGCGGCCGGGACGAACCCTGGGCCAGGCCCAGGGACCGCCAACTGCTCCAGGCGCCGTGATACACATGAAGGCCGATCGACACCATGGCAACCAGGTAGCCGGCCGCCGCCAGCGGCTGCGCCAGTCCAACCACCAGATTGTGGTAGGCGTCGGCCTCGACAAAGTCGGGGTGGATCTGACCGGTGGTCAGATGCAGCAGGTGCAGCACCACGAAGGTCAGCAGCACCCAGCCGCCCAACCGGATGGTGCGGGAGGCCATGGTTGCGGCCTGTGGTTCGGTGCGGGCATAGGGCTCGGGCCGAGCCAGGCGGTTGCGCCGCGCCAGCTGCAGCGAGGCGGTCACATGCAAGAGGAGGCAGCCCAGCAGCACCAGCCGCATGAGGATGAGGGCCTCATGCAGCGGGCCGTGCAGCAGCCCCGAATAGCCGTTGAAGGCCGCGGCCCCCCGGAAGGCCTGCAGGTTGCCGGCCACGTGGAGCACCACCCAGGCAATCATCAGGAGGCCGGTCGCCCCCATGACCGCCTTCTTGCCAAGGGTCGAATCCCAGCAGGCGAGCAGCCGGTTCACGTCGAAGCCCTCATCCGAGGGCCTTCATGGTGTCGCGGACCGCCGCCGCGCTCTGGTGCAGCGCGGCCCGCTCGGCCTCGGTGAGCTTCACCTCGAGCACCTGCTCCAGCCCACGGCGTCCCAGCTTGCAGGGGACCCCGCAGAAGACCTCCTTGAGCCCGTACTCGCCGGTAAGCCAGGCAGCGCAGGGCAGAATCCGCTTCTCATCGCGCACGATGGCCTCGGCCATCTGCACCGCGGCCGCGCTGGGCGCGTAGTAGGCCGAGCCGGTCTTGAGGAAATTCACGATCTCGGCGCCGCCGTTCCGGGTCCGCTGCACGATGGCGTCGAGCTGGTCCGGCGCCAGCAGCTGGGTGACCGGGATTCCCGACACGGTGGTGCAGGAAACCAGCGGGACCATCGTGTCCCCGTGACCGCCCAGCACCATCGCCTGGATGTCCCGCACCGACACGTCCAGTGCCTCGGCCAGAAAGGCCCGGTAGCGCGCGGTATCCAGCACGCCCGCCATGCCGATGATCCGCTCCCGCGGGAAGCCGGTCGCCTGCATGGCCACGTAGCACATCACATCGAGCGGATTCGACACCACGATGACGATGCTGTCCGGCGCCACCCGTCGGATCTCCTTGCCGACGGAGCCGACGATCCCCGCGTTGGTCTTCACCAGGTCGTCGCGGCTCATCCCCGGCTTGCGGGCGATGCCGGCGGTCACGATGAACAGTTCCGACCCGGCGGCCGCCTCGTAGCCGTTGCTGCCGACGACCCGGCTGTCGAACCCCTCGATCGGCGCCGACTGCCACTGATCGAGCCCCTTCCCCTGCGGGACGCCCTCGATCACGTCGACCATCACGACGGTCCGGGCCAGGTGCTTCTCGGCGACTCGCTGCGCGGCCGTCGCGCCCACATTGCCAGCGCCGACGACGGTGATCTTGGTGAACATGATCCGTATGTGTGAGAGGGGTGTGGGTAAACTACCTCCGGCCCGCCCCGCGGCAAAGCGGTGGCGCGGGCGGATCAGCGTCGCCGAGTGCGGCGACCGCCCGCGCGAACACCTCGAGTCACGCCGGTCCCGTTGTCCACCGGTGCCGGGGTCGCACCCGCCGGTGGCGCGGCCTCGCCAGGCGGCGCCAGTCCCAGGCGGTTGAGGCCCTCGTAGAGCACCACGCTGACCGCGTTGGCCAGGTTCAGGCTGCGGACCTCGCCCGGCATGGGAATCCGGAAGCACTGTTCCGGATGCTTCTCGAGAATCTTGGTTGGCAGCCCGTCGGTCTCGTTGCCGAATACCAGCACACTGTTCTGTTCGAACCTGGCCTCCCGGTAATCGCGCTCGGCGTTGGCGGAAAAGTACAGGCACCGATCCCGGGTGATGGCGTCGCGGAACCGGAACCAGTTGGGATGGACCCACAGGTCCACCTGGTCCCAGTACTCCAGCCCCGCGCGCCGGACCTCGCCCGCGTCGAGGCTGAACCCGAGCGGCTCGATGAGATGGAGCGGTGAGTTGGTCGCCACGCACAGCCGGGCGATGTTGCCGGTGTTGGGCGGAATCTGCGGTTCGATCAGGGCGATGTGCAGCGCCATGGCGTTCCTGTCGGGCGGACGGTTCAGCGGGATCCAGTCAGACTATCCCCCGCGGGTGTGCATCTCCTTCCGGGGATCGGCTCGCAACATCTCCAGCGGGTACAGCGCGCTGCGGTCGCTGCTGGCCTGCCGGACCTCGGCGCCGCGATCGGTGCGCGCCTCCCAGACCGCCCGCAGCCGCGCCGCCAGGTCGGCGTCGGACCCGCCATCCCGCAGCAGGGGCCGCAGCTCCAGCCCGGTGTCGGCGTAGAGGCAGCTCAGGAAATGACCGTCGGCCGTGAGCCGAGCCCGATCGCAGGTGCGGCAGAAGGGCTGGGTGGTCGAGGCAATGATGCCGAAGCTGGTGCCGTCGGGCAGGCGGAACCGCTCCGCCGGCGCCCAGCTGCCGGGCTCCGGAATCGCTTCCACGGAGCCGTAGCGAGCCGCGACCAGCTCCCGGATCTCCCGCTGCGAGACCACCTCTTCCATGCGCCAGGTATTGGCGCCGCCAACATCCATGTACTCGATGAACCGCACCTCTACCCCACGCTCCCGGCCGAACTCCAGCAACGCCGGAATCTCATCATCGTTGAAGCCCCGGATGATGACGGCGTTCAGCTTCACCTCCCGGAACCGGGCCGTCGCCTCGAGGAGGCCAGCCAGCACATCGCCATGCCGGTTGGAGCGCGCATGGGTCTGCATCCGGGCCGACTGCAGCGTGTCCAGGCTGATGGTGACTCGGCGGAGCCCCGCCGCCGCCAGGGCTGCCGCCTGCGCCGCGAGCAGGATCCCGTTGGTGGTGATCGCCAGGTCGGTGATGGCCTGCCGGCGCGCCAGCATCGCCACCAGCAGCGGCAGATCGTGGCGCAGCAGCGGCTCACCGCCGGTGAGCCGGAGCCGGCTGACCCCCAGATCACAGAAGATCCCCACCAGCCGGTCAACTTCCTCGAACCGCAGGATGGAGTCCCGCGGCAGCCAGACATACTCGGCCTCCGGCATGCAGTAGCGACACCGCATGTTGCAGCGGTCGGTCACCGAGAGCCGCAGGCTTCGCAGCGGGCGGGCGTACTGGTCCTGCACCGCGGGACTCACCGCACCGCTCCACAGTCGGTACCGGCCACCGCTGATCCCGCGGTGCGGGTCGGGTCGACCCAGGCCACCGTGCCGTCGCGGTAGGTCTCCTGCTTCCAGATCGGCACCCGGCGCTTCACCTCCTCGATCACGTAGCGGCAGGCCTCGAACGCCGGCCCGCGATGCGCCGAGGCCGCCACGACAACCACGGCCACATCGCCGATCTCGAGGCGCCCCAGCCGGTGCCCCAGCGCCACCCGCACCGGCCACCGGGATTCCGCCTCGGCGACAATCGCCGCGCATTCCCGCTCCGCCATGGGTTCGTAGGCGCTGTACTCCAGCCGGAGCACCGCTTCCCCATCCTGATGATCCCGCACCCGTCCCACGAAGCTGGTCATCCCGCCCCGGTCGGTAGCGGTCACGGCAGCGGCCAATGCCTCAGGCTGCAAGGGGGCCCGTGAAAGGTGCCTCGGCATTCCTATCCACCTGCCATGGGAGGGAGCACCGCCAGTTCATCCCCGTCCGCGACCGGCGTATCCAGCCGGGCATGGACCTGGTTCACCGCCACCAGCGGCCGTTCCGGCAGTGATTCAGCCCCGGGTATTGATCCTCGGAGCTGCTGCAGCACGTCGCCCACCGTGGCGGCGGCGGAGATGGAAACCTCAACCGCCTCGCGGCCGGCGAG
>CALMOP010000177.1 GCA_937871775.1 uncultured Gemmatimonadota bacterium
GCCGAGCCCGCCGCGGGCCCGGCAATACCAGCTATCAGTCGGCAAGTCAAGTATTTAGGCGACTGCCTCCGACCGAGCCGCCCGCCAGGTACCAGCCAGATCAAGGAAGTTCTGGAGCAGGCCCTTCCCGGCCTCCGTGGCGATAGATTCGGGGTGGAATTGCACCCCGAAAACGGGGTAGCTGCGATGGCGGAGTGCCATGATTTCCGCCCCCGGGGGCCGGTCCTCCGACCACGCCGTAACCTCAAGATCCGCCGGGATCCGTTCCGAAGCCACCACCAGGGAGTGGTACCGCATCACGGCGAGCGGACAGGGAAGCCCCAGAAACAGGCCTTCCCCGGTGTGACGCACCCCGGTGGTCTTGCCGTGCATCAGCCGGTCCGCCCGGACCACCCGGCCGCCAAACGCCTCACCGATGGCCTGGTGACCCAGACAGACCCCGAGAATGGGCACCACGGGTCCCAGGCTGCGAATCAGCGGCACCGAGATCCCCGCGTCGCGGGGCTCGCCGGGCCCCGGGGAGATGATGATGGCCTCCGGGGCCATGGCCCTGATATCGGCAACACTCAGGGCGTCGTTCCGGTGAACCACGGGATCCCCGCCCAGTTCTCCCACGAACTGGACCAGGTTATAAGTGAAGCTGTCGTAGTTGTCGAGAACCAGCAGCATGTTCGGGAAGCTACACTACGGGGGCATGGTGACCAGCCCCGCCTACGGTCTCGCCGCGGGCGGGGTCGGTGGGTGCGGAGCAGCCGGCAGGTCGGGTGGTTCAGGCGGCGAACCGACGGTCGCCGCCGCCCGCGGTCGGGCCCGTTCCAGCTCCACCCGCGTGCGCGCCAGATCCCGGAACACGGCCTGGCGGATCGAGTCGCCAAGGGCCGTGGCCGACCGCGACAGCGAATCCACCTCGGCGGCACTCAGCCCGGCGGCGGTGGCGAGGGCCGCCTGTCGCGCCGCGTCGGATTTCATCCGATCCACCATGCCTCGCATCACCGCCCGGACCGAGTCGGCGGAGTGCTGCACCTGGCGCCGCTGGGACCGGCCGAGGTCGGTCGCCGAGTCTTCGAGCTCGGAGGCCAGGTCCTTCAATTCGTCGATGGAATCCGAGCGCGCCTCGATCCGGGCATCCAGCACCTCGTCCAGGGAGTCACGGCGGGCCTCCATCGCTTCCCCCATCGGGTCGCCGGGACTGCTCACGTGGAACCCGCTCGCGTCGGCGTGGAAACGACTGTCCCGCAGGTCGGCCACCGCCTTGGCCGGGAGGAACAGCTGGAAGCTGTCCGCGCCGTCGCCCAGCACTACCGTGCCGAAGGGCTCCAGCCCGGCGGTGGGGGCCCCGGGGGCCTGGCAGCTGAACGTGGTATGATTTGGGAGATCATTCAGATCCTCGAGTGCGAGACCGCAGCTGCGGAGCCGGTCCGGCGACACGCTGTCGGCTAGTTTCACCACCACCCTTACCCCGGAAACATGCTCCGGGTCGGACCGCAGAAACTCGACCCGGCTGAGGCTGCCCAGCTTCTGGTCGTCGAGCCGGAACGGGATCAGGCCGATCAGGGGGATGGGAATCGGGTCCGAGCTGTTGATGGTTCGATTCACGCTGACTTTGAGCTGTCGGAACCCAGTGACAGCCACCATGCCTGCGGCGAAGATCCCCAGGGCGCCGAGGACAATCTTGAGCCAGTAATTCCGCATGGGGACTCCGGGGCTTCCGAGCCAGGAATGTTGTGTTTCACCCAGAGACGTACGACCAGCCTGAATGGTTTCAGGCCTCGGCGTCAGGAGCGAGGATGATCGAGGTCGAGAGCCTCACCAAGCTGTACGGCACCCACCGGGCAGTGCAAGACCTGTCCTTCACCGTGGCGCCCGGGGAGATCCTCGGGCTGGTGGGCCCCAACGGAGCCGGAAAGACGACCACCCTGCGCAGCCTGGCCGGCATCATCCGTCCGACGGCGGGCCGGATCCGGATTGCGGGACACGACCTCGAGCGAGAACCGGTGGCCGCCAAGGCGGCGCTGGCGTTCATACCGGACGAGCCGCAGCTGTTCGAGTACCTCACCGTCACCGAGCACCTCCATTTCACCGCCCGGCTGTATCGCCAGGCGGTGGTCCCCGACCGGCTGGAGGGCCTCCTGACCGAGCTGGAACTGCGCGAGAGGCGGGGGGCGCTGGCAAGCGAACTCTCGCGCGGCATGAAACAGAAGCTGGCGATCGCCTGCGGGCTGTTGCATCAGCCGAAGGTACTGATGCTGGACGAGCCGTTGACCGGTCTGGATCCGGTCGGCATCCGGCGCATGAAGCGGACGATCGCGGCCCGGGCTCAGGCCGGAACCGCCGTGGTCCTCAGTTCCCATCTGCTGCAGCTGGTCGAGGAAGTCTGTACCCGGGTGCTGATCATCCAGGGCGGGCAGCGGGTCGCCCTGGGGTCGGTGGCGGAAATAGCCGCGGACCGCCCGGAGCTGTCCGGTCGGGGACTGGAGGAGATCTTCCTCTCCCTCACCGGGTACGGTTCCGAGTCGTGATTGCCGCGGGGTGGTATCTGATCACTCGCTCCAGCCGCAACTGGCTCCGCGGACTGTTGCGCCGGCTGCGCAGTCCCCGCTATGCGGCGGCCCTGCTCCTGGGCCTGGGGTACCTGGGGCTGGTCTATCTGAGCCAGCAGAACGGCAGTGGCTTCATCCCGGTCCCGGCGGTGGCCCTCGGGGGCACCCTGTTCTTGGGCATCCTGATGGTCAAATGGTGGGTATTCGGCGCCGACCGCCTCGCGCTGGCGCTGACCCCGGCCGAAATCCAGTTCTTCTTCCCCGCCCCGGTGACCCGTCGGGCCCTGCTGACCTACAAGCTGCTCCGGGCCCAATGGGTGATTGTGATCAGCGTCCTGCTGTGGACCTTCCTGCTGCGCCGCGGCGAGGGGTTCACGCTGGGACTCCTGCCCTATGCCTTGAGTCTGTGGGTCTTCTTTGCCACGCTGTTCTTTCATCGCCTTGGCGTGGCGTTGACCCGGGACACCCTGCTCGAATATGGCGTGGCCGGGGTCCGCCGCACCTGGCCCATCCTGTTGATCCTCGGCACCCTCATCACGACCCTGTCGCTGACGCTGCAGCGCCTGCCGCTCGACGGCTCGCTGCTGGTCCCGGAAGGGCCGCTCGGGGCTCTGGAAACCCTGTTCGAGACGCCCCCCTTTGCCTACCTCGCCTGGCCCCTCCGGATTCCGCTGCGGCCGCTGGAAGCGACCACCATGCTGGATTGGCTGGTGGATCTCAGCGCCGCGGGGGTGTTCCTGGCCCTCCATGTGGTGTGGATCCTCCGTGCCGATCGAAGCTTCGAGGACGCCGCGGTCGAGGCCAGCGCCCGCCGCGCCGAACTGCTCGCCCGCTGGAAGACCCAGGGCCGCGTGGGGGCGCCCTCCCGGGTACGCTGGGTCTGGCTGCGGCTGCCGGCGCGGGGAACTCCGGTGGGAGCCATCATCTGGAAGAATGTGACTCGGCTGCTGCGGACCATCACGCCCGCCCTGCTCATCACGATGGTGGTGCTGATCTCGGCGGGCCTTTTCGTGAGCCTGTCGGAAGACCAGGATGGCACCTCGGTGAAGCTGGTCGGCACCATGGCCCTGGGCTGGGCCGCGGCGCTGGCCCTGCTCGGTTCACAGTGGATCCGGATCGACCTGCGCGGAGAACTGGATCACTTGGCCACCCTCAAGGCCTGGCCCCTCAGCGGAGTGGCGATCATGACCGGGCAGGTGTTCAGCTCGGCGCTGGTATTGGCGCTGCTGCAAGCCGTCCTCGCCACCTTTGGGCTGGTGACCCTCGCGTACGACCCCGCACCCTACATGTTGCCGGGGCTGCTCAGCAGCCTCGCCTTGACCGGGTGGGTCGTCCTGATTCCGCTGAACGCCGTCTCGGTCGCCATTCCGAACGGCGCCGCCCTGCTCTTTCCAGCCTGGGTGCGCACCGAGATCCGCCCCGGGGGCATCGAGCAGATCGGACAGCACCTGTTGACCGCCGGCATGTCGCTGCTGGTGCTCCTGGTCGCGCTGCTCGGCCCCGCGCTGGCGGGCGGTGTCGTGGCATACCTGCTGTGGACCCGGCTCCAGGCATGGGCGCTCATGCCAGCAGGCCTGCTCGTGGCGGCGGGACTGGCGCTGGAAAGTTTCCTGCTGCTGGAATGGCTGGGAGCGCGCTTCGAACGGCTGGAGCCGTCCGAACTGCACCTGCCCTAGGCGCGGCCCGATGTGGTGGAACGGAACCGGCCGAAGCGCGCCGCCAGGACCGGCAACACGACCAGACTCAGCAGGGTCGAGGTCATCAGCCCACCCAGAATGACCAGGGCCATGGGACCCTCGATTTCCCGGCCCGGGTCGCCGCTGCCCAGCGCCAGGGGCAGCAGGGCCAGACCGGTGACGGTGGCGGTCATGAGAATCGGCCCCAGCCGCTCGCTGGCACCGCGCAGCGCGGTGGCCCGGCCCCACTCGGCGCCCTCCACGGTCACCAGGTGATCGAAATGCGAGATCAGCATCACCGCATTCCGGGTGGCAATGCCGAACAGGGTGACGAATCCGACCAGGGACCCCAGGGACAGCACCCCGTCGCTCAGCGCCACCGCGGCCACGCCGCCCACCAGCGCGAGGGGCAGGTTCGACAGCACCAACAGCAGCCGTCCGGCCTCGGCGAACGCCAGCCACAACAGCATCACGATCACCGCGCCAGCCAGCAGGCCGTGTACCAACAGCTCCCGTTCGGCCTCGCGCTGCGCCTCAGCAGCCCCGGCGAACTCGGCATGGGTACCCCGCGGCAACAGTCCGCGATCGCTCTCCAGCTGCCGTTTCAGGTCGGCCGCGAAATCGACGACACCCCGATCCGCGGTGTTGGCCGTGACCGTCTGGACTCGTCGACTTCCCTGGTGACTGATCAGGTATCGGCCGGTCGATCGCCCGATGTCCGCTACCTGGCCGAGTCGGACGACCCGCCCGGTCTCAGTCCGGAGCGGAAGCCCGGCGAGGTCTTCGGGGCGACGGCGAAATCGCGGCCCGAGAACCACCACCACCGCACTGGGCCGGTCGCCCTGGTACACCTGGCCGACCGTGGTCCCTCGGGTCGCGGTCTCCACCGACCGGAGCACATCGTCGTCCGCGAGGCCCGCCAGCGCCACCGTCCGGGGTCGGAGTCGTACCGTGACCGACGGGATGACCGCGGGCGGGTCGTACTGCACGTCCGCCGACCCGGGAATGCGCCGCGCCAGGGCCGCCACCCGGCTGGCCGCCACATCGAGGCTGTCCAGGTCGTCACCGAAAATCCGGATGACGACTTCGGCCGTGGACCCGGTGAGGGTCTCCTCGATCCGCTCCGCCAGAAAGCCGCGAATCGCGAAGCTGACCCCAGGAAACCCCGCGACGTGCGCCCGCAGGCTGTCCTCGATGGTCCTGGCCTGGGCACCGGCCACCGGCATCAGCTCGACCTCGATTTCGCTGTAGTGGGTGCCCCAGGTGTCCTCCGACAGCTCCGCCCGTCCCGCGCGCTGGGCCACCGACTGCACCCGGGGATCCTGCGCGATCGCGACACTGACCTGCTTCCCCAGACGTACTGATTCGGAGAGCGAGCTGCCGGGGACCGCCGCCATGTGGACCACGTAGTGGCCCTCCCGGAAGTCGGGCAGGAACGACGAACCGAAGAACGGCAGCGACCCCACCGCCGCGAGGCACAGACCGAGGCTGCCCGCCACGATCAGCAGGGGCCGGCCCAGCGCCCGCTCCAGCAGCCGCTCATACCAGCGGCGCAATGCGGTGAGGATCGTCGACTCGTGGGTGGTCCGGTTTCTCCGTCCCAGCAGGACCAGGGTCAGCGCCGGGGTCACCGTCAGGGCCACGGCCAGCGAGGCCAGTGTCGCCAGCACGTACGCCACGCCCAGCGGCCGGAACAGGGCGCCCTGCAGGCCGGTCATGGTCAGCACCGGGGCGAAGACCAGAGCGACCACGAAGGTCGCGTACACCACGCTGTGGCGCACTTCGAGGGAGGCCTCAAACACCACCTGCCACGCAGGACTCGGCTGGGGGCGCTCCCGGTTCAGGCGCAGCCGACGGGCGATGTTCTCGACATCGATGATGGCGTCGTCGACGACTTCCCCGAGGGCGATGGCCAGGCCGCCCAGCGTCAGCGTGTTGAGGCTCTGGCCCAGATGATCCAGCACGATGATCGCCGCGAGCAGGGAGAGCGGGATGGCGCTCAGCGAGATGGCGGCGGCCCGCAGGTCGTACAGGAACAACAGCAGGACCACGGCCACCAGCACCGCACCCACCAGCAGGGCCACCGTGATGTTGTGAATGGCGAGGTCGATGAACGTCGCCGGCCGGAACAGGTCGGGCAGCAGGATCAGCCCTTCGGCGTCGATGGCCGGCCCCAGCTCCGCCAATTGAGCCTCGACCGCCGCAGCGACCTTCTTGGTGTTGGAACCCAGTTGCCCGGAGACCACGACCACAATCCCGGGACCGCCGTTGATCGTGGCAGCGCCGAACGGGGTCTCCGGCCCTTCCGCCAGCTCCGCGACGTCCCGCAGCCGCAGCAGGCCCCCCTCCCCTCCCCGGAGCAGGCTGCCACCGAGCGACTGCGGCGTCAGGAGCTGCCCCTCGGTGCGCACCACGATCCGCTGGTTGGGACCGTCGATCACCCCGGCCCCCCGCACACCGGTCGCTCGGCGGGCCGCCTCCACCACGTCATCGAGTCCCAGCCGGTGCGCCCGCAAGCGTCGCGGATCCACCTGCACCTGCAACTGGCGCACCTCCCCGCCGAAGACCGCGACCTTGGCCACCCCCGGCGTCCCCAGGATCCGGGGGCGCACCACCCAATCCACGAAGCTGCGCTGCTGCATCGGAGTTCGGGTGGTGGCGGTGAACCCGATCATCAGAACGGTGCTGGACGACGAGGTCAGCGGAGACAACACCGGCGCCGCGACCCCTGCCGGGAGCCGACCCCCCAGTTCCCCGAGCCGTTCGGCCAGGAACTGGCGGGCCTCCCGAACGTTGGTGCCGCGGGATAGCACTGCGGTGATGATCGACAGGCCCTGAATGGACTGTGACCGCAGCGAGGCCAGGCCGTTGACACCATTGATGGCGTCCTCGATGGGCTTGGTCACCAGGACTTCCACTTGCTCCGGGGCGAATCCCGGCGCTTCGGTCTGAATCGAGACCTGCGGTGGCGCGAACTCCGGGAAGACGTCGAGTTCGGCCTGGGAGAGAATTGCCAGCCCATACGCGAGCAGCGTCAACCCCAGCCCCAGCACGATCCCCGGCCGCTGGACCGCGAAACGAACCAGCGCCGCAATCACCGTTACTCCCCGACTTCCTCACCCACGGTAATCCGGGCCCGGAACTCCTCGGAGAGCAGCTGTTCCGCCCCCTCGATCACGACCCGCTCCCCGGGCGCCAGGCCAGCGGTCACGAGGAACCCCCCGGCGACGGGGTGGTCGCTTGGAATTCGAATCCGCTGGTAACTCCCAGGAGCCCGTTCCACATACACCCAGGTCAAGGCCTCCCACTGCACCACCGCCGCGCCCGCCACCACCACCCCGCGCCGCCCGGCCGGATCCGGGACGTAGGCGACCATGATGGTCCCGGCCCGCAGCATCCCGGCACCGGCCCCCAGGCGGTACAGCCACACCGGCCCTCCGGAGATCGCATCCGCTTCGGGAGCGGGACCGATCAGCCTCGCCGGGTACGGACTGGTGCCAGAGAGCATCGACAGCGTCACCCCCGCAGGCGGGGGGAGGTCGCCGCGACTCCCGGTCACCTGGACCAGCGGGGTGCGGTAATCCACCAGCTCGAGCAGACCCTGGCCGGCCTGTACCTGCTCTCCGGGGTGGGCCAGGAGCGCCACCACGGTCCCTCCGCGAGGGATCCAGAGCGGAGTGGCATCGCCCACCACCGCGACGGTGTCTCCCGATTCCAGACGCTGCCCGACCACCGGCCAGGTTCGCCCCGATGGCAGGCTCAGCCTGCCGCCGGTTCCAGCGCGAAGCGTCACCGTTGCGCCGGGATCTGCCACCACGAGCGCAGGCCACTCCTCCGCCTCCGGAGCATCGGCCCGGACCAGCGGGGCGCTGTGCAGACCCATCCGGACTACAGCCGCGCCGTCGAGCCGCACCAGCGCAGGGCCGCTGGCCGCCGGCAGCGCCACCGGGGCAGCCTCGGCCTCGCCTCGCTGCTCCTGCTCAGCGCGTGGCCCGCACCCCATCAGGCCGAGCAGCAGCCCCAGGGCCGGGAGCGTTCTCACCTCAGTTACCGATCCCATGGCTCCTCCGGGGCCCCGCCCCAGACACCCAGCGCCGCCTCGAGTACCAACCCGGCCTCCTCCAGCCTCGCTGCCACCTCCGACATCCTTCGCTCGGCCCTGGCCACCTCCAGCCCTGACTGTTGCACCTCCAGCCGGCCGATCTCGCCCCGTCGGTACTGTGCCCCCACCATGGCGAGCCGGGACCGCTCGGCGCCGGCCTCCTGGCCGTCCACCGCCTGCCGCCAGGCACTGCATGACGCCAGCGCCCGGTCCAGCTGGGCGAGGCTGCTTTCCTGCACCTGCAGCACCGTCTGCCCAGCCACCGCGCGCCGGGCCTCGGCCTGGAGCACCGCTCCGCGCTCGCGGGCGGAAGGAAGTCCCGGGACGGCGAAGGAAATGATCCACTTCGCCACCCCATGATCGAAGAACAGGCCGGGACCGAGTTCGAGATCGGGCCAGCGCTCGGCCACGGCCAACCGCACCTCGGCCTCGCGAACCGCGTATTCGGCCAGGGCGCTGCGCAACTCCAGACGATGCTCGAGCGCGACCGCCTGCAATGAGTCGCGTCGTTCCCCGGGATGGCAGCCGGATCGGACCTCGCGTCCCGGTGCGACCCGATCCAGTTCGGCCACCGGCACCCCGACGGCATCGGCGAGGGCGGCATGCGCCTCGGTCACGGCGACCTGGAGCACGGCCTCCTCCCGGCGCAGATCGACCAGCTGCAGCTGCCACTGGCTCAGGGTCAGACTGCCGATCCCTCCGTCCCCGTAGCGTCGGCCGGCGCCCTCGAGCACCGAATCCAGCGCCTGCCGTTCCGGCCACAGGGCGTCCCTGCGGCGTTCCGCCAGATGTTCCTGGAGCGCCGCCTCACGTACCCGCCAGCGCACCTGCCAACCCTCCATCGCGGCGCGGGCCAGCGCCGCGAGCGATCCAGCCGCGGCCACCGCACGGCGAGCTCCCCGTTTCCCCCCGGTTTCCAGGGTCAGGATGGCGCGAAAGGCGACCGCCCAGCGGCTCTCCCGGCCGGCTCCGTCGAACGAGTATTCAGCCTCAGTCCCGACCCCCAGCGGTGGCCCTGCGCCCGCGGCCACTCCCGCTGCGGCGGCCACCCGGACCTCGGCCGCCACCCGGGCCCGTTCGGGACGGAGCGCCCAGGCGGCCTGGGCCAAGGCCCAGTCGGACCAATCCCGCGGCGAGCCGCGGACCCCCAGCGAATCCAGTGACGCCAGCACCGGCAAGTCGTCCAGCCGACGCGCGTTCCACTCCCCCGCCGACGGGACCGGCGGCGGTGGCGCGTGGTACGTGCCACAGGCGGCAATGACCATGGCGACAGCGGCGAATCCACCCTGACGAACGCGGCGGCGGCTCACCCGGACAGCCTCATCCGATCCTCAGCCACGGGGGTGAAACTTGCGATGGACCGAACGCAGGTATTCGCGATCCACGTGGGTATAGATCTGGGTAGTGGACAGATCGGCGTGCCCCAGCATCTCCTGGACGGCTCTCAGGTCGGCGCCGCCTTCGAGCAAATGGGTGGCGAAACTGTGTCGGAGCGTGTGGGTCGTGACCCGCTTCCTGATGCCAGCGTGCCGGGCGCAGCGCCGGACGATGCCCCACGCTCCGACTCGGGACAAGGGGCCACCGCGGGCGTTCAACAGCACCCGGTCCCCGCTGCGACCCCGGTCGAGTCCCGGCCGGACCTGGTGCAGATAGAGCGACACCGCACCGATCACACTCCGACCGATCGGCACCAGGCGCTCCTTGGATCCTTTGCCGACGACCTGGACCAGCCCATTGGAGAGGTGCAGCTGCTGCAATGTGAGCCCGCACAATTCCGAAGCCCGCAGCCCGGCGCCGTAACCCAGCTCGAGGAGGGCCCGGTCCCGCCAGGCCAGCGGCTCATCCGCCTCGGGAGCGATCATCAGCCGTTCCATCTCCGCCACGGAAAGGGTGTCAGGCAGGCGCCGGCCCCGGCGCGGCACCTCCAGCCGCTCGCTCGGGTCGGCTTCGAGGCGGCCCTCGGCGAGCTGAAAGCGGAAGTAGGTGCGGGTCGCCGAGACCTGTCGCCGAATCGTCGCGGGCGAGAGGCCGAGATCCTTCAGCGCAAAGATGAATGCGCGGAGCCCCTTGGGAGTGACCGCTGCCGGAGCCTGGATCTGGTGGGCCGCGAGCCACCCCACCAGCCTCCCGAGGTCGCGAAGATAGCTGACCACGGTATTCCCGCTATGGCCGGCCTCGAGAGTGAGGTAGTCGGCGAACTGATCCAGCTGGAAGGCCCGCTCGTCGGCCCGGCGGCGGCTCACGAGCGGGCCCGAGTCCTGGCATCCGCCAGCCGGGACGGATCCAGCCCAAGCAGCTCGCCAACCCGACCCATCAGACGCTCCTCGTGGTGGCTCAGCATGCCGTCGCTGAGCGCCACCCGGTACAACCGCTCGGCGAGCCGGATCCGCACGGCCAGGTCGTGACCGCCAAGCACCGTTGCCGCCCAGGCGAGGGGCGCCGCGCCGCGGGTCTCGCCGAGGCCCTCCCACCGCTCCCGCAGCACCGTGGCGATCGCCTGCTGCTCCTCCCGGGTGAATGCCGGATCGACATGAGTCAGTTCCTGCAGCAGCGCGGCTGCGGCCCGGGTCGGCATATCCGCATCGACCCGGTCGCTCCCTTCCGCTTCGCCGAGCGCGCGACGCACCAGAGCCAGGAAGCGACGTCGCGGGCGCGCCCGATGCCGCCGCCACAGCCAGGCTCCCACCAGGATCACCACCAGCAGGGCAGCGAGCGCCAGCCCCCGGTTCAGCTGGCCGAGGACCTGGCTGATCGCATCCCACTCCGCCCCCACTCGTGCCCCGACCCATACCAGTACCCCATACCAGATCGCGGAGGCCAGCGCCATCGGAACCAGGGCGCGACCCAAGGGCAGGCCGGCCAGCCCCACGAACGGCGCCACGAAAGAACGGAATCCCGGGAGAAACCGGCTGACGAAGATCCCCGCAGCTCCGAACCGGAGGTAATCCCGCTCCAGATCGACCAGCGCGTCGGGGGGCAGCAACCGCCGACCCAGCCGACCCGCAATCAGGCGGGGACCGAGTCTGCGGGACAGCAGCAGAACGGCCAGCGTCCCGGCCAGATTCCCCGCCCAGGCGGCCGCCCAAACCACCCAGGGGATGACCGTGCCTGGCTGGGTGAGGAACCCAGCCAGCGCTACGGCGACATCCGAGGGTGTGGGGGGGAACAGGTTTTCGACAAAGGTGCCCAGACCAATGCAGATGTAGATC
>CALMOP010000178.1 GCA_937871775.1 uncultured Gemmatimonadota bacterium
AAGAGCCGTATCGGCCGGTGGATGCGCTGCTGGCGGAGATCGACGCGGTCAGCCGCGATCAGGTGCAGGCGCTGGCGGCCGAGTTCTTCGGGCCCGACCGGCAAACGGTGGTGCGATTGGGACCGGAATAGGCCTCGGGCGACCGGGAACGGACGCCTGCCGCCTGACGCCGTGAACCACAACCGTCCTTTCGAGATTGACCATGATCATCGGCGTGCCGAAGGAAATCAAAACTAACGAGAATCGGATCGCGCTGGTGCCAGCGGGAGCCGAGGCGTTCGTGACCCGGGGGCACACGGTCCAGGTCGAACAGGGCGCCGGACTGGGCAGTGGCTTCCCCGATGCGGCCTATGCGGCCGCTGGTGCCCGGGTGCTGGCCACCGCAGATGAGGTATGGGCCAAGTCCGACATGATCATGAAGGTGAAGGAGCCGATCGCCTCGGAATGGCCCAGGATGCGGGCCGGCCAGGTGATCTACACTTATTTCCATTTCGCGGCCTCGGAGGAGCTGACCCGCGCGGTCATCGCCTCCAAGGCGATTGCGGTGGCCTACGAGACCGTGCAGCTGCCGCACGGCGAGCTGCCGCTGCTCACGCCGATGTCGGAGGTCGCCGGGCGGATGGCGGTCCAGGAAGGCGCCAAGTACCTGGAGAAGGTGTTTGGGGGAAGCGGGGTCCTGCTGGGCGGCGTCCCGGGCGTGGCTCCGGCCGAAGTCGCCATCATCGGCGGCGGGGTGGTGGGGATCAACGCGGCCAAAATGGCGGCCGGCCTGGGGGCGGCGGTCACCATCCTGGATATCTCGCTCGAGCGCCTGCGCTACCTGGATGACGTGCTGCCAGCCAACGTGATAACCCTGTACTCCAACCGGCACAATATCCTGGATGCCATCCGCAAGGCCGATCTGGTGGTGGGGGCGGTCCTGCTGCCGGGGGCCAAGGCTCCCCACCTGGTAAAGCGGGAGGACCTCAAGCTGATGAAGCCGGGTTCGGTCATTGTGGATGTCGCCGTGGACCAGGGTGGTTGTGTCGAAACGATCAAGCCGACCACCCACGAGAATCCGACCTACTTCGTGGATGGGATTCTCCACTACGCGGTGGCCAACATGCCGGGTGGGGTGCCCCGGACCTCGACCCTGGCCCTGACGAACGCCACCCTGTCCTACGGGCTCCGGTTGGCCCGGGACGGCTGGCAGCAGGCCTGCCGTGAGGACGGGGCTCTGCAGCTCGGGCTGAACGTGGTGGAGGGAAAGGTGGTCTACCCCGGGGTGGCCGAGGCCTTCGGGCTGCCGCTGGTGGACGTGGGGAAGGTTCTGTAGCGGCCGTTGGCAGACGCCCAACCTTTGACGCCGCATGGGCGACGGCCTAACAGCCAACGGCCAAGAGCCAACTTTTGACCCGGCAGAGGCCGATGCTGGAGTTGCCGTTTATCCGCCTTCCCCACGGGGAGGGTCTCCCGGTCCCCGACCTGGCTACCCCGGGGTCGGCGGGGTATGACCTGGCCAGCGCCGAGGATGGGGAGCTTGCCCCCCTGGAACGGCGGGCCTTCCGGACCGGGTTCGCCATCGCCATCCCGGCCGGCCATGAATGCCAGATCCGTCCCCGTTCCGGGCTGGCACTACGGCATGGGATCACGCTGCCCAACAGCCCGGCGACGATCGACAGCGATTACCGGGGCGAGCTGCTGGTGGCGCTGGTCAATCTGGGGGCGGAGCCGTTCCGAGTGACCCGCGGAATGCGGATTGCCCAGTTGGTGTTTGCCCGGGTGGAGGTTGCCTCCTGGCGGGAGGTGGACACGCTGCCGGGCACCTCCCGCGGGGATGGGGGGTTTGGCAGCACGGGCCGGTAGCGCTTCCCCAAGTCCGCGCCTTGTTCCACCTTACAGCGGCCGTTACTATTGACCCACTCCGTTCCCCTTGGCTCCGGTACATGAAGTTCCCAGGACTAAAACTCGGGTCGTTTCTTCCCGCGAACGAGATCGCGGTGGATCTCGGCACGGCCAACACCCTTATTTACGTGAAGGGTGAGGGCATCGTGCTGAATGAGCCCTCGGTGGTCGCGATCGAGAAAGCCACTGGGAAGATCAAGGGGATCGGACTTGAGGCGAAGCGCATGCTGGGGCGGACGCCGGATGGCATCCTGGCGGTGCGGCCACTCAAGGATGGGGTGATCGCCGACTTCGACGTGACCGAAAAGATGCTGCGGTACTTTCTCAAGACCATCATCGACAAGCACGTCTTCCGGGTGCGCCCGAAGGTGATCGTGTGCGTGCCTTCGGGGATCACCGAAGTGGAGCGGCGCGCGGTCCGCGATTCGGCGGAGACCGCGGGCGCCAAGCATGTGGACATGGTGGCCGAGCCGATGGCCGCCGCGATCGGGGTCGGGTTGCCGGTGGAGACTCCCACCGGGAACATGGTCATCGACATCGGGGGCGGCACCACCGAAATCGCGGTGATCGCCCTGTCGGGCATCGTGTCGGATACTTCGATCCGGGTGGGCGGGGACGAGCTGGATCAGGCCATCGTGCAGTTCATGCGCAAGAACTACAATCTGCTGGTTGGAGAGCCGACCGCCGAGGCGATCAAGATCAAGATCGGCTCTGCGGCCCAGACCGGGGACGAGCGGGAGATGGAAGTGAAGGGACGGGACCTGGTGTCCGGGATCCCCAAGACGGTCCGGGTCCACTCCAGCGAGATCCGCGAGGCCTTGCAGGAACCGATCCAGCAGATCATCGATGCGGTGCGCCGGGCCTTGGAGATCACCCCGCCGGAGCTGGCCAGTGACATCGTGGATCGGGGCATCGTCATGACCGGCGGGGGCGCGCTGATCCGGGGGCTGGACATTCTGCTGGCCCAGGAGACCGGGCTCCCGATCCACGTCGACGAAGACCCCATGACCTGCGTGGTCCGGGGTTCGGGACGGATCCTGGACGATTACGAGAAATACCGCAACGTCCTGTACCGCTGATGGCGGCCGGGTTGGAACGCTCGCTCTCCCGGCGGGACACCGCCCTCTTTCTCACCTGTGTGGCGCTGTCGGTGGCGATGCTGATCCGGCCGGAGTTGGGGACCGGGATCACCAGTGGCATCCGAGCGTCGGTGTTGCGCCCCTTCCTGTGGATGCAGGCACGCGCCGAACGGTCCCGGACCAGCCGGGGCGTGTACGACCGCCTTCGGGCCGAGCGCGATTCGGCGATCCATGCGGCCCAGTTCCTCCCCTCGCTCCGCGCCGAGAACGACCGGCTGCGGCGACTGCTGGGGCTCCGGTCCCGGCTGACCATCCCCTACACTGCCGCCGAAGTCCTGCATCAGTCGGTTCCCACCGACGGGCGCACCCTGCTGCTCTCGGCGGGCCGCTCGGAGGGCGTCCGGGAATTCGATCCGGTGGTGTCGGCGGAGGGCCTGCTCGGGGTGGTGCGTTCGGTCGGGGCCGAGCAGAGCATCGCGATGACCTGGGCGCACCCGGACTTCCGGGCCAGCGCCTTCGACCTCTCCGGATCGGTGTTTGGAGTAGTCCGACCTGCGCTGCAGGGGACCGGTAGCGAGGAGCTGCTCCAGCTTAGCGGGGTGGCGATCCGGGACTCGATCCCCAATGGTGCGCTGGTGGTCACCTCGGGCCTTGGGGGGGTGTACCCCTCCGGGATACCGGTCGGGCGGGTGATCGGCAGGGCCAGCGAGGAAACCGGGTGGGAGCGGATCTATATCCTCCGTCCGGCGGCGCAGCCCATGGAGGCGATGCAGGTCCTTATTCTCCGAGGGCCGGCGGATTCCGCGCTGGGCGCCGCCTTTGCACCGGACAGCCTGCCATGATCGTGGGTCGTGGGGACCGGAGGCGGTTGTGGGCGGTGCTGGGGCTGCTGGCAGTGCTCCACTTCGCGGTCCGGCCACGGTTCGGGTATCCCGCGGTGGCGCCGGACTTCCTGTTGCTGGCCCTGCTGCTCTACGCCATCCGGAGCCGGCCCGGGATCGCCGCGGTAGCGGGGTTCCTGGTCGGTCTGGTGGGTGATGCCGTTACCCCAGCCCGGATCGGGGCCGGGGCCCTGGCGCACACCGTGGTCGGCTACCTGGCCGCCTGGGGTCGAGCGGTGTTCTTCCCCGATAACCTGCTCATCAACTGCCTGGTGATCGCCCTGGGCGTCTGGGTGCGCAACACGATCCAGCTGATCGCGAGCGGCCCAGGGGTTGGCGGGATCGTGGGCTCGCTGTTGATCTGGTCCCCGCTGCAGGCGCTCACGACCGCGGTGGTCGCCGCGATCGTCCTGGTCATGTTCCAGCGCTGGCTCGACATCCGGCTCGAGACATGAACGAGTTCCACCCCACCAGGCTCCGGGCCCGGGCCCAGCAGGCCCGCTGGATCCTGGTCCTCGCGTTCCTGGTGCTGGCCGGGGCGTTCTTCCGCACCCAGATCCTCCAGTTCGACCGGTACCGCCTCAAGGCGGAGAGCAACCGGCTGCGGCCGGTGCCCCTGCCACCGGCGCGGGGAACGGTCTACGATCGTGAGGGCCGGGTGATCGCGGAGACAGTCCCCGGGTTCGCGGTGGCGCTGCTGGCCTCCTCAGCCGATTCCCTGCGCCAGGTGCTGACCCGATTTCAACGGCTGGTGCCGCTGGATCCGGCCCAGGTCGACGGGGTACTCGGTCGGTATGTCCAGGCGCGGTACCAGCCGGCCGTGGTGCTGGGGAATGCCACCCGGGAGCAGGTGGCCCGGCTGGAGGAGCACCGGTCCCTGCTGCCGGGGCTGGTCATCCAGGGCGAACCGCGGCGACAGTACCCCCGGGGGACCGCGGTGGCGCATCTGATGGGATACATCGGCGAAGTGAATCAGGGCGACCTGGAAGAGGATCGATACCCGGGGGCGCGACTGGGCTCGCTGGTGGGGCGCTCGGGGCTCGAGAAGCAGTACGACGACACGCTGCGCGGGGTACCCGGTGTTCGCTACATCGAAGTCGACGCCCGGGGACGCCTGGTGCGGGACCAGGGGGCCGCGCCGTCGCTGGCTTCCGTGGCCGGGGCCGATCTGCACACCACCATCGATCTGGATCTGCAGCTGTACGTCGACAGCATCTGGCCCAGGCAGTTCTCGGGAGCCATGATCGCCATGACTCCCACCGGCGCGATCCGGGCGCTCTACTCCACTCCGGCCTACGATCCCAACGCATTCATCGGCGGGATCAGTCCGGCGGAATGGCACCGACTGGAGACCGATCCGGCGCTGCCGCTGCTCAATCGGGCCCTGCAGGTCAAGTATCCGCCGGGCTCGCCCTTCAAGCTGGCAATCGCCGCGATGGCGCTGCGCCGGGGCCTGGTGGACCTGCATACCCACATGCCACAGCCGTGCGCCGGGGCGATGGCCTACGGCAACCGGATCTTCAAGTGCTGGAACAAGGGAGGGCACGGGTCGCTGGATCTGCTGGAGGCCGTGGCTCAGAGCTGCGACGTGTATTTCTACCAGTTGGGTCTCCGGATCCAGCTGGCCAATCTGCTCGCCGATGGTGTCTCCATGGGGTTTCAGAGCCGGACCAACATCGACCTGGTCAATGAGGTGTCCCCGATCTGGCCCGGCTCCACCGACTACTACGACCGGCGCTACGGCCCCCGGGGCTGGACCAACGCGGCGGCGCTGAACCTGGCGATCGGGCAGGGGGAGAACACCCAGACCCTCTTGACCATGGTGCGGTTCTACGCCGCCCTGGCCGGGAACGGGAGCGCGCCGGCTCCCTATCTGGTCCGGCCGGACAGCACGCCGGGGTTCAACCTCAATCTGACCCGGGAGCAGCTGGATGCCCTGCGGACCGCGCTGGTGGCCGTGGTGGAACGGGGCACTGCGGTCCGCAGCAGGCTGGCCGAGTTCACCGTCGCCGGGAAGACCGGAACCGCCCAGAACCCCCAGGGCAACGACCATGGGTGGTTCATCGGGTTTGCACCGGCCGACCGCCCCGAGATCATCGTGGGCGCGATCTTCGAATTCGGCGGGCACGGAAGCCAGGTGGCACCGTACGTGGTCCAGGTGATCCGCCGGGCGCTGCTGGGTCCGGGGGCCCCGAGCGACGACCCCCGGCGGACTCGTCTGCTACTGCCGGGGGATGCCCCGCGGGAGCCGGTTGCCGACACGGCCGCGACTGACTCGAGCACCGCGCCACTGCCGGGGGGGGCCGTCCAGTGAGGTGGCGCGGCGGGGGACCGGATCGGCCGCTGCTGCTGCTGGTGGTGCTGCTCTCGGTGTTCGGAGTGCTGGTCCTGTACTCCGCGGGCCAGACCGATGTCCCCAACTTCGCCGCCACCGGGGCCTGGCGCCGGCAGCTGGTGTGGCTGGTCGCCGGTACGGTCACCGGCTACATGGTCTTCCGGGCGTCACCGCGGTTTCTGGAGTGGGGCGCGCTGCCGACCTATGTGGTCTCGATGCTGCTCCTGGTATTGACCCTGTTCATCGGTGGTGGCGCCGGGACCGCGTCGGGCACCAGGTCATGGCTCTACCTGGGTGGCCACGCCGTAGGTCAGCCGGCGGAGTTCGCCAAGCTCGCCACGGTTCTGATACTGGCCCGGCATCTGTCGGGCCGGCGGGAGGCGCCCGAAAACCTGAGTGACCTGCTTCCCGCCTGCGGCCTCGCAGGGCTACCCGCGCTGCTGGTGCTGGCCCAGCCCGACCTGGGCAGTGCCCTGGTGTTCGTGGGCATCCTGTTCGCCATGCTGTTCTGGGTCGGTACCTCCCCGACGCTGCTGTTTATGCTGGCCTCGCCGGTGGGCAGCCTGCTGCTGGCCTTCAATCTGTACAGCTGGGTGGGATGGATGCTGCTGCTGGGCCTGCTGATCGCCCTGTGGCGTCCGTTCTTCTGGGAGGGGATTGCGGTGGCGCTGGCCAACTCGGTGATGGGATTCATTGCCCTGCCGGTGTGGCGCGGGTTGGCCCCCTATCAGCAGAACCGGCTGCTCACCTTCCTGAATCCCGAGGTGGACCCCCAGAGGGCCGGCTATCACGCCATTCAGTCCAGGGTCGCGATCGGGTCGGGTGGGTGGTTCGGGAACGGGTTTCTGAACGGGCCACAGAAGCGGCTGGCCTTTCTCCCGGAGCAGCACACCGATTTCATCTTTGCCGTGGTAGGTGAGGAGCTGGGATTCCTCGGGGTCCTAGCGGCCCTGGTCCTGTTCCTTTCGCTGTTCATGGTCCTGGTCCGGATCGCCCGCCGCGCCACCGATCCCTTTTCCGGGCTGGCGGTCTTCGGGTTCCTGGGCCTGCTCTTCACCCACGTGTACGAAAACGTCGGCATGACGGTGAACGTGACTCCCATTACCGGCATCCCGCTGCCCTTTTTCTCCTATGGCGGCTCGTTTCTCCTGGCCAGCGCCGCTGGTCTGGGGATTGCGTTCCGGGTCGCCCGTGACGCCCGGAGCGGCGGCTATGCCGATATCTGACAATGGCTTAGCGCACAAGCTCTGGCGCAGAATGAGGTCAGGACACAGATTGTGTGGCCGGGTGGTCCGGCCACCGTTGGTTCACCGGTCTCTCTCCCCGACACCCTATGGCCGTCATGGCGTGGTTCAAGAAAGAGCGGAAGACCCGTCCTACCCTCCGGGAGCGGCTGGAGATTCCGCCCGATGCATGGGAGAAGTGCGACGCGTGTGGGCACATCGACATCCGGGAGAAGTTCGAGCGGGCGCTGAACGTCTGTCCCGAGTGCGGTCATCATCGGCGGTTCACGGCCGAGGAATACATCGAGCTGCTGACCGATGAGGGATCGTGGCGGGAACTGTACAGCACCCTTCGGTCGGCTGATCCGCTCCATTTCGAACACTATCCGCAACGGCTAGCCGCAGCCTACAAGAAGGTGGGCGGCTCGGACGCGATCTTCACCGGCAGTGCCCGGCTGGAGCGGGTGCCGCTGCACCTGGGCGTGATGAACTTCAGCTTCATGGGCGGCTCCATGGGTTCGGTGGTGGGCGAAAAGATCGCCCGCCTGGCCCGGCGCTCGGCGGAGAAGCGGATTCCGATGCTGCTGGTGTGCACCTCGGGGGGGGCCCGGATGCAGGAGGGAGTGTTCTCCCTCATGCAGATGGCCAAGACCTCGGCGGCCATCGCGCAGCTGTACCAACTGGCGGTGCCCTACGTCACGATCCTCACCAATCCGACGACCGGCGGGGTCTCGGCGTCGTTTGCGATGCAGGGGGACGTGGTCCTGGCCGAGCCGGGCGCGGTCATCGGGTTCGCCGGACAGCGGGTGATCAAGCAGACCATCGGGCAGGACCTTCCGGAGGGGTTCCAGACGGCGGAGTTCCTGCTGGAAAAGGGCCAGATCGACGACGTGGTGCCGAGAGGCTCGCTGCGGGAAACCGCCGCCCGGCTGTTTCGGCACATGCGGGGACAACGGATGGCGGAAGAGCCGTCAGAATAGGCCGGTCCCCGCGCTGCCTTCTCGCGCCCCGCCGGCGCACCGGCGGGGTGTTCCTTTGCGGGCCCGGCCCGCTGGCGTAGCGGCCTCCCGCCGGCCACGGTAGGTTGCAGCGTCCTCCGGTCAGCGGCCGCACCCCGACCACATTCCAGCCTCCGTGGCTCTCAGCTACCAAGCCGCGCTCGACTTCCTGTTCCCCCGGACCACCGTCATCAAGTTCGGGCTGGAGACGACCCGGGCCCTGCTGGGGGCCCTGGGGAATCCCCATCAGGTGTTTCCCACGGTGCACATCGGGGGAACCAACGGGAAGGGCAGCGTTTCCACTCTGGTGGCCGCGGCCCTGCGGGAACGCGGACTCCGGGTCGGTCTGTACACCTCGCCCCACCTGGTGTCGTTCCGGGAGCGGATTCAGGTGGATGGAGTGCCGATCTCGGAGAGCGCCGTGGCGGTCTGGACCAGCAGGCTCGAGGCCCTGATCCGCAAGCGCCGGGCGACCTTCTTCGAGGCCACCACGGCGATTGCGCTGGCCGACTTCGCCGCCCGCGGGGTGGATTGCGCGGTGGTGGAGGTTGGGCTGGGTGGTCGGCTCGACAGCACCAACGTGCTGACGCCGCTGGTGAGCGCCGTGACCAAGATCGAGCGGGACCACATGAAGTACCTCGGGGACAGCCTCACGGCGATCGCCCGGGAGAAGGCCGGGATCGCCAAGCCGGGGGTGCCGCTGGTGGTGGGCGAGTCCCGTCCCGAGCTGCTGCAGGTGATCCGGGCCGTGGCGGCCCGCCGGGCTGGAGGCCGTGCCGATGTCCGGGTGCTGCCGCCGGAATACCGCTGGCCGGGGCCGCTGGGCCTGCGGGGGCCGTTCCAGCGCCGCAACGCGGGGGTCGCCCACGGGATCCTGATGGCGCTGCCGGCGGCCTGTCGTCCCGACCGAGATGTGATCGAACGCGGCTTTGCGGGCGCCCGGATCCCCGGCCGATTCGATCGGCGCGGCAAGTGGCTGTTCGACGTGGCCCACAACCCTGATGGGATGCGGGCGCTGGCGGAGGCCATCGGGGTCGCCGAGCTGCCGCGTCCGATCCATGCCCTGGTCTCCATCCTGGGCGACAAGGCCTGGCCGGAGATGCTGGTCCAGCTGGATGCCTCGGTCGACCGCGGAGTGCTGACGGTGGCTCCCAGTGCCGCGCAGCGGGGCTGGGACATGGCCTGGCTGGATCGCTGGCTCAAGGACCCGTCCCGGCCCCCCGCGCGGGCTCACTGGACCCTGGACCCGGACTTCACACGGGCGCTTTCCCGGGTTGAGTCTGGGGCCGGGACGGTGCTGGTCACCGGCTCCTTTCACACGGTGGGGGACGTGATGTCGGTGTTGGGGATGGAGCCGTAATAGGGGCGACCGGCCGGGTCGCCCCCCGTTCCATTCTCACGGTGGGGGACGTGATGTCGACGCTGGGGATGGGGCCGGAAGGGCGACCCGGTGGGTCGCCCCTACGTTCCATCCCCCGTCCGTTGGGGTGGTTCGGGGCTGGGGGCGCCACTAAGTTCCTCACCTTATGCCGAGCCAGCCCCTGCCGGGCTTTCGGGACTTCTACCCCGCCGATCTCGCCTTCCGCACCCACCTGTTCGAGACCTGGCGCCGTGCCTGTGTCCGGTACGGGTTCGAGGAGTTCGACGCCCCGATCCTGGAGCCGCTGGAGCTGTACACCGCCAAGAGCGGGGCGGAGATCGTGGGGCAGCTCTATAATTTCCGCGACAAGGGAGAGCGGGAGATCGCGCTGCGACCGGAGCTGACCCCGACGGTAGCGCGAATGGTGGCCGCCCGGGCCGGCGGGATGAAGAAACCGATCCGGTGGTTCTCCATCGGGCCGATGTACCGCTACGAACGGCAGCAGCGGGGCCGGCTGCGGGAATTCTTTCAGCTGAACTGCGACCTCATCGGGGAACCGGGTCCGCTGGCCGACGCCGAGGTGATCGCTCTCGCCATCGACCTGATGCGCGGATTCGGGTTGGGCCCGGCCGAGGTCCGGGTGCGGATGAGCGACCGCCGCATCACCACGGCGCTGCTCGACGCGCTGGGCCAGACAGAGGCGCAGCGCGAGGTGCATTTCCAGGTCCTCGACAAGGTCGCCCGGACTCCGGCGGAGGTCTCCCGGGAGAAGCTGAAGCTGGCTGGGGTCAGCGAATCCGCGATCGATCGGGTGCTGGGGCTCAGTCGCCCGGCGGGGTGGGAGGGGCTGGAGCAGCGGTTGGGGGCCGAGCCGGCCGTGCGCGCCGCCGCCGCGCCGCTGTTCGCCGTCAAGCAGGCCTTGGACCAGATGGGCCTGGGTGAGTTCGTTGATTTTGATCTCACCATCGTCCGGGGGCTGGCCTACTACACCGGCACGGTGTTCGAGGTGTTCGACACCGGCCGGTCACACCGGGCCATCGCGGGTGGCGGGCGCTATGACGAGCTGCTGGGACTGCTCGGCGGGGTGGAGCTGCCGGCCGTCGGCTTCGCGATCGGCGACGTCGTGCTGGGGGAGCTGCTGCGGGAGCGAGGTCTGGCGCCGGACGCACCCGCCGCCGTCGACGTGTTCCTGGCCGCGGTGACGGTGGAGGATGGTGGCCCCCTGCTGGCGCTGGCCCACCAGTTGCGCGACGCGGGCTGCCGGGTCGAGTACAGCCTGCGCGCCGAAGCGGTGGGGAAACAGCTCAAGCTGGCCGACGCCCGGCAGGCCCGGTTTGCGGTGGTCATCGGCCCGGACGACCGGGCCCGGGGCGAGGTGCAGCTGAAGGATCTGCGGACCACGAGCCAGCGGGCGGTGGCGGTGGCCCAGCTGGCCGAGGAACTGCGGCGGGCGCTGCTCGCCGGCTAGGCTTCACAGAGCCGACCGGTGGTCGGTCACGGTACTCCACAACTGCGGCA
>CALMOP010000179.1 GCA_937871775.1 uncultured Gemmatimonadota bacterium
ATCCAGGGCCTGGACCGCCGCCACCCGAACGGTGCTCCGGGGATGGGTCAGTGTGTCCACCAGTCCGGCCACGGCGCCCTGCAACTTGAGCCGGCCGCACAGGGCGATCACCGCGCCCAGCGACTCGGAGTCGGGTTGGCGCAGCAACCGCAGCACCTCCTGGGGACTGGCCTCGGCCAGGCGTTCCACCGCCGTCGGCAGCAGCTTCTGGATGGCGGAGCCGGCCGGCAGCCGGGGCAGCCACGCCAGCACGGTCTCGAGCGCGGCGGGTCGAAGTTCGCGGAACAGCTCGCCCAACTCCTCCTCGGCGGGAGGGGTCTGGGACTCGGTAACCGACTGCAGCAACTGGGTCACCACCGCGGGTTCGGACAACCGGCCCGTGAACGCGTCCAGCCGCTCCCGCTGCTCCAGCGTGAACTCCGCCTCGCGGCGCACCAGCAGCCGGGTCTCCCGGAGAATCTGGATCACCGCCCGGAAATCGCCCGCGTTGAGCAGGTGGGGGAGGTAGCTCTCAAGCGTGTCCATCACCTCGGTGCGGACCCAGTTCTCGTCCCGCTGCTCGTACAAATCGAAAACGATGCCCAGGACGTTGCCACGCAGATCCTGGCTGTACTCCCGTTCGATCGCCTCCCCGATGGCCCGGACCTCCGATTCGTCCAGCCAGTACAGGGTGGAGTCGAAGTCCTCCACGTCCACCACCGACTTCTTCGCCGGCGCCTCCTCCTCCACCTTGGCGCGGGTCTGGCGCGACTGCTCTGCGGCGGCCGCTTCGTCCGCCGGCGGTCCGCTATAGACGCCCTCCCCCGACGGCCCGGGCCCGCTGTCAGGGTTGAACTCGGTGAAATGGTACTGCACCAAGGCAAAATCCTGTTCCCACAGCAGGGTCAACAGATCATCGCCAGCTTCGCTGGAGAGGGCCCGGGCCCGCTGCACCACCACCAGGAACCGGGTGATCTCCTCCTCCTCGGCGCCCGGAAGCAGGGTCAGCACCCGCATGCCGTCCTTGAACAGACCCCAGGCAAAGCTGTCCGACTTGCTGGGCTGGTGGTACACCACCTGCTCCTCCCAGACCAGGTCGGTCTCCACAACCTGCAGCACCAGCCGGTCCAGACCGCTGGCCCAGATCGGCTGGAAGGCCGCCCGGACGTTCTGGATGGCGCGTTGATAGACCGGGTTGTTCGGCAGGTACATCTGGAAGGCGCGCAGGCCCTTCACCAGCGTCTTGAGCAGTTCCTCCACCTGAGAGGTGGGCAGCAGGACCGAAACCGGCATCCCCTCAGTCACGGGCCGTCCCGAGCAGGCGGGCCACGTGGGCTACGTCCTTGTCGCCCCGGCCGCTGAGGCAGATCAGCACCCGGTCCCCGGGCGACCAGCGGCCCCGCTCCCGCTCCACCCACGCCAGGGCATGGGCGGTTTCCAGCGCCGGAATGATCCCTTCGAGGCGGCACAGCGACTGGAAGGCGGCCAGCGCCTCAGCGTCCGTCACGGAGTAGTACCGCACCCGCCCGGTATCCCGCAGCCAGCTGTGCTCCGGCCCGACCCCGGGATAGTCGAGCCCCGCCGAGACCGAGTGGGCCGGCTGCACCTGCCCGTCCGCATCCTGCAGCAGGTAGCTCAGACAGCCGTGCAGCACCCCCGGACTGCCGGCGGTGAGCGTGGCGCTGTGCCGCCCGGTCTCCACGCCATGACCGGCGGCCTCGACCCCGACCAGGCCCACCTCGGGGTCATCGAGGAAGCCGTGAAACATCCCGATGGCATTCGATCCGCCGCCGACGCAGGCGACCACGGTGCGAGGGAGGCCCCCGGTCACCGCCAGCATCTGGGCCCGGGCTTCGCGGCCGATCACCGACTGGAAGTCCCGCACCATGCGGGGATAGGGATCAGGGCCCACGACCGAGCCGATGATGTAGTGGGTGCTCGGTACGTTGGTGACCCAGTCGCGCAGGGCCTCGTTGGTGGCGTCCTTGAGGGTCCGGGTGCCGGAAGTCACCGGCACCACCGTCGCCCCCAGCAGCTGCATCCGGTAGACGTTGAGGGCCTGCCGCTCCACGTCCTCGGCGCCCATGTAGACCACGCACTCCAGGTCGAACCGGGCGCACACCGTGGCCGTGGCCACGCCGTGCTGTCCGGCGCCAGTCTCGGCGATGATGCGGCGCTTGCCCATCCGCCGGGCCAGCAGCGCCTGTCCGATGGTGTTGTTGATCTTGTGGGCGCCGGTATGGTTGAGGTCCTCGCGTTTCAGGAGGACCCTGGCGCCGACCAGCGCCCCCAGCCGGGGGGCCGCGGTGAGGGGGGTGGGGCGTCCCACGAATTCCCGGAGCAGCCCGTCGAACTCGGCCCAGAAGGCCGGATCGGCGCGGGCCCGGTCGTAGAGCCCGGCGAGCTCCTCGAGGGCGGCCATCAGGGTCTCGGGGACGTAGCGACCGCCATAGACGCCGAAGCGCCCGCCGACTGCCCGCTCCTGCGGCAGGGTCACGCCCATCCCAGGACCTCCAGAAATCGGGCCATGCGCTCCGGATCCTTGACCCCCGGAATCTGTTCCACTCCCGACGATACGTCTACCGCGTCGGGGCGAATCTCCCGGACCAGGCCGGCCACGTTGTCCGGGGTCAGACCGCCGGCGAGGAACATCGGGTGCCCCTCCAGCCGGTCCCGCGCCGCCAGGGCCAGGTCCAGCGACAGCCGGGTCCCGGTGCCGCCGAGGTGTCCCGGGACCCGCGGCTCGACCAGCAGCGGTACTCCCAATGCCCGGGCAGTGTCCAGCAGGGCGAGATCGGCGGAGTCCGCCAGCCGCACCACCGCCAGCACCTCCAGGCCGCGGGCCCGCAACTCGGCGGTTTCCCCGGCGGTGGCGTCGCGGTGCAGCTGGACCCCACGAAGCCCGACCTGGTCGACGATGCGAAATATCTCGCCGACCCCCTGCCCGCCAAAGACCCCATAGACCGGGACCCCATTGGCCGCGGCCACGACGGCGCGGGCGGCCGCCGGGGTCAGCAGCCGAGGGCCCCCGGCGAAGATCACCCCGAGGTAGCGTGCGCCCAGCGACACGGCCAGCCGGGCATCCTCCGGCCGGGTGAGACCGCAGACCTTGACGGGGACTCGAGAATCGGGGAGGTCGGAGCCGGCGGCCGGCACCATCAGCGACCGTTCCGCAGGACGGCCTGCACCTGGCGGGCGAGGACCCCGGGGTCGGCGGCACCGGACAGCGCCGTGCCCATGAGTACTCCATCAGCTCCGGCGGCCGCGGCACGGTGGGCGTCCGCCTCGGTCGCCATGCCGCTCTCCGCGATAGCGACCCGGTCGGCGGGAATGCGGCTCACCAGTTCCCAGGCAGCGGCGATGTCGATCTGGAAGGTGTCGAGGTTGCGGCTGTTGACCCCTATCACCGGGGCATCGGCGCCCAGCGCGATGGCCAGCTCCTGCGCGTCATGCACCTCCACCACGGTGTCCAGCTCCCAGTCGCGCGCCGCCGCGAGCAGGGCCCGGAGCCGCTCCGGCCCCAGGGCGCGGACGATGAGCAGCACCGCCGAAGCCCCGGCCGCGCGCGCCTCGGCGATCTGCAATTCATCGAGGATGAAGTCCTTGCGAAGCAGGGGTGCCGGCACCGCGGCGGCTACCGCCACGAGGTCCTCGAGCGAGCCGCCAAAGTACGGCTGGTCGGTCAGCACCGAAATGGCCGAGGCACCCGCGGACCAGTAGATCGACGCGTGGCTGGCGGGATCCAGATCATCCCGGATGCTGCCCTGCGACGGCGAGCGCCGCTTCACCTCGGCGATCAGGGCCAGCCGGGCCCGATCCCAATGGGCCAGCAACCGGGGCCGGGGCCGGGCCGCGACCGCCAGCCGTTCCACTTCCTCCCGGTGCGCCCGGAGGCTCGCAAGCGAGTCCCGGGTGGTTGCCAGGATCTGAGCCAGAGTGGTGGGCATCTTGCTCTTCGGTCAGTATTCGGGTAGCTTGGTTCGGAGTCCGTTCGGTCAAACGAGCCCGGAGGCGGCATGCCGCTCACCAAGCGCCAGAGCGAAATCCTCAGATACCTGCAGGAGCATATCCGGGACAAGGGGTATGCGCCAAGCTTCGAGGAAATCGCGGAACAATTCAGCTTCCAGTCCCTGGCCACGGTCCACGAGCATTTGACCAACCTGGAACGCAAAGGCTACATCCACCGCACCCACAACGAGAGCCGCGCGATCGAGGTCCTGCCGCCCAAAGGCCAGGCGGGTGCCACGGACATTCCGCTGCTGGGCACCGTGGCGGCCGGCAGCCCCATCGAGTCAGTGACCTCGGGGGAAACCCTTGCCGTACCAGACCAGCTGCTGCCCCGACGCGGCCCCAATTACGCCCTGAAGGTCCGGGGCGAGTCCATGATCGACGAGCACATTGTGGACGGGGACTTCGTGGTCGTCCACGGCAAGCAGGCTGCCGACAATGGAGAGATGGTGATCGCCCTGGTCAACGGCAGCGAAGCGACGGTCAAGCGTTACTATCGCGAACCGGGCGGCTGGGTCCGGCTGCAGCCCGCCAACCCCACCATGCAGCCGCTGCGGTTTCAGGAGCGGGACGTGCTGATCCAGGGCGTGGTGGTCGGGGTGATCCGGAAATACTAGGGGCGACCCGTCGGGTCGCCCCTACCTCCCCCGCATCCGATCCAGCAGTGCCCGGGCCCGGCCCGCGGCGAGCGCATGGGAGGCCATGCCCACAGCGTCCTTGAACGCGAGCCCACGG
>CALMOP010000180.1 GCA_937871775.1 uncultured Gemmatimonadota bacterium
CGCTCCTCCACCGGCCAGAAGACCCTCAAGTGCGCCGAATGTGGAACGCTCAACCGGCCGACCGAGTGGTACTGCGAGCGGTGCGGGTCGGAACTGGCGGCTCTTTAGGGATTCATTCGGATACCAGACCCAGGAAACAGGAAGACCCCCCGGTGCGGTTCACCGGGGGGTCTTGGCATGCGGCCCGTGGCTCAGGGCCGGCTGGCAACCATCTTGGCGAGGCGGCTCTTGGTGCGGCTGGCAGTGTTCCGATGCACCAGATTCTTGCGCCCGGCGCGGTCCAGCAGCCGGCTGGCTTCCAGGAAGGCGGCGGTCGCCTCGGCGGCCGACTTGGCGGCCCTGACCTTGCGCACCGCGGTGCGCAGCTGGCTCCGCTGAGCCCGGTTGCGCTGCTGCTGGGTGCGGGACTTCCGCATGGCCTTCTTGGCGGATTTGAGACGCGGCACGGACGACCTCGGGTCGAAGCCTACAAGCCGTCCGGGCTGCGGGCGGCGGGACGGCGAGAACCTAGGGGGAGCGGGGCGCAAGGTCAAGCGCCGGGCGGGTTTTCAGGGGGGCATCCCCGCCGTTAGATTGGGCCACCGCGATGACCGACCTCATTCTTTCCCCGCAGATGACCTCCTCCTCCGCTCCGACCACGGCGCTCGGCGCGGATCCCGCGTTCGTGGTGCAGCTGGACGCGTTCTCGGGTCCGCTGGACCTCCTGCTGCATCTGCTCCGGGAGGAGCAGATCGACATCGCGGACATTCCGGTGGCCCGGATCGCGGATCAGTTCCTGCTCGCGATCCACGACCTGGGGCTGAACCAGGCAGCCGACTATCTCGAGATGGCTGGGCGGCTGCTGCGGCTGAAGGCTCAAATGCTGCTGCCCCGCCGGGAGGGGGAGGAAGGGTGGGAGGATCCTCGGCACGAGCTGGTCCGGCGCCTGCTCGAATACCAGCTCATCAGGGAAGTGGCCGGGTGGCTGGAGCGGGCCGCGGAGCGGCGGGCCGATCAGCAGCCGCGCGGCTATCTCCCCCCACCGCCGGACCTGCCGCCGATGCCGCTGACTCTCGATCTGCTGCAGCTGCTCACCGCGGTCGAAAAGGTCATTGCCGAGATTCCGTCCCCGGTGCTGCATCGGGTGGTGGCGCGTCCGCTCGATACCGAAGGGGCCCTGCGTCGCATGGAAGCACTGTTGGCCGAGCGAGACGAGTTCACCTGGCGGGAGGCACTGGGACCACATCCCACCATCGTCGACGTGCTCTCGACCCTGCTGGCCCTGCTGGAACTGGCCAAGCGGGGGCTGCTCCGGCTGGCGCAGGCCGAGGCGTTTGGGTCCTTTGTCATTCGGCGGGAGACCCCGCCGCCACTGGCCCCCGGGGCCACTCCGGAGATCGATCATGCCACTCAATCCCCTGACCCAGCTGGTTGAGGCCGCGCTGTTCGCGGCCAATCGGCCGATCACGGTTGAGGAACTGCAGAGCCTCGAACCGGAAGCCGCTCTGGCCGATATCCGGACCGCGCTCGACGAACTGCGGGAGCACTACGACTTCGACGGCCATGCGGTGGAAGTCGTGGAGCTGGCGGGCGGCCACCAGATCCTGAGCCGGCGGAGTTTCGCGGAGGCCATCGAGCGGGCCCAGATCGCGGTGCGTACCCCCCGGCTGACGGCGGCGGCGATGGAGACCCTCGCGGTCATCGCCTACCGGCAACCGGTGGGCCGGGCCGAGATTGAGGAGATCCGGGGGGTCTCCGCGGGCGGAGTACTGCGCAGTCTGCAGGAGCGGGGGCTGATCGAAGTGGTCGGGCGCAGTGAGGGGATGGGTCGGCCGCTCCTCTACGGCAGCACCCCGCTGTTCCTGGAGCTGCTGGGTCTGCGCGACCTCGCCGAGCTCCCCAAGACCGAAGAATTCACCGTGGCCCTGCAACCGCACCGGCCCGAGACCGCCGATTCCGACGAGGCCGCCGCCTCAGTGCCGGCAGCGTCATGAGCGAGATGCGGCTGCAGCGGGCCTTGGCCCGGGCCGGCGTGGCCAGCCGTCGGGCGGCCGAGACGCTCATCACCGAGGGGCGGGTGCGGGTCGACGGGCAGCCGGCGACTCTGGGCATGAAGGTGGATCCCGACCGCCAGCGGATCACGGTGTCGGGCCGGGCCGTTCCCAAGGTGGAGTACCGCTGGCTGGCCTTTCACAAGCCGATGGGGGTCGTGACGACCGCCAGCGACGAAGAGGGTCGGCGCACCGTGTTTGATTGCCTGCGGAACCCTCGTGGCCTCGCCTATGTGGGCCGGCTGGACGTCAACACCACCGGATTGCTGCTGCTGACCAGTGATGGTGATGCGGTGCACCGCCTCACCCATCCCAGTTACCGTGTGCCTCGCAGCTACACCGCCCTGGTGCACGGCCGCCCGACCGCCGAGATCGAGACCGCGGTCCACCGGCGGGTGGTGGTGGACGGGGCCCCGGTGGTGCCTACCGGGATCCGGGTGCGTCCCGGCAAGGCCGGGCGAAGTCACCTTGATGTGACACTCACCGAAGGACGCAACCGGATCGTCCGGCGCTGGTGCGAAGCGTTGGGCCTCAAGGTCGAACGGCTGGCCCGATTGTCCTATGGTCCGGTGCGGCTCGGCGAGCTGAAGGTGGGGGAGGCTCGGCCGCTCACCGAACGGGAAGCCGGCCAGTTGTACCGGGTCATCGGGCTCGCGCCGCCGGTCGGCACGACCCATCGTGCCGCAGCCGCGTCCGGGGCTGACAAGGTGCGCAAGACCGGCTATCCTGCACCAGCCCAGACCAGGCCGCAGCGTCGGTCCGCTCGCCACCCTCACGGCCCCTCACGCCAATGACCGCACGCCCCTCCGCCCCCAACCGGACTGTTGATTCAGGTCCGGCGCAGTTGGTCGTGACCGAGGTCGGGCGCCGGATCGTGGGTCAGGAAGTGATGGTGGAGCGGTTGCTGATCGGGCTGCTCACCGGCGGGCATATCCTGCTCGAAGGCGTCCCCGGCCTGGCCAAGACCCTGGCGGTGAAGACCCTGGCTGAGATCGTGGACGCGAGCTTCTCCCGAATCCAGTTCACGCCGGACCTGCTCCCGGCCGATCTCATCGGGACCATGATCTTCGACCCGCGCACCCAGGAGTTCCGGGTGAGGCAGGGTCCGGTATTCGCGCACATCATTCTCGCCGACGAGGTCAACCGCGCCCCGGCCAAGGTGCAGGCGGCCCTGCTGGAGGCGATGCAGGAACATCAGGTGACGATTGGGGGAACCAGCTTCCCGCTGGACGAGCCCTTCCTGGTCCTGGCGACCCAGAACCCCATCGAGACCGAGGGCACCTACCCGCTGCCCGAAGCCCAGCTCGACCGGTTCATGCTCAAGGTTCGGGTGAGCTACCCCACCAGGGACCAGGAGAAGGAGGTCCTGCTGCGCCGCAGCGGCCTGACCGAAGCGCCGGTGCGGCAGCTCCTGGATCCGACCACCATCATGGCGCTGCGCGAGACTATCGGCGCGACCTACATGGATCAGAAGGTCATCGACTACATCGTGGATCTGGTCCGTGCCACCCGCGACCCGGCGATGGTGGGGCTGCAGAATCTCCGCCCGCTGGTGGCCTTCGGGGCCTCACCCCGAGCGTCCATCGCCCTGGGACAGGCGGCCCGGGCACACGCCTATCTCCGGGGTCGGGGCTTCGTGATTCCCGAGGACGTCCGCGCCATGGCTCTGGATGTTCTGCGTCACCGGGTCCTGCTCACCTTCGAGGCCGAGGCGGAAGAGATCGACTCCGACCACGTGGTGAATCGGATCCTGGACGCGGTTCCGGTTCCCTAGACAGTGTTCCCAGTGCCCAGTGCCCAGTGTCGGGGAGGACCGGGCCCTGGGCCCTGGGCACTCGGCCCTGGGCACTTCTCTCATGCCCCCCATCTCCCCTGAAATCCTCAAGCAGGTCAAGGCGATCGAATTGCGATCGCGGGGGATCGTCTCGTCCCTGTTCGCCGGCGAGTACCGCTCCGTGTTCCGGGGACAGGGCATGGAGTTCGCCGAGGTGCGGCAGTACGAGGACGGTGACGACTTCCGGGCGATCGACTGGAACGTCTCCGCCCGGTTGGGCCATCCCTATATCAAGACCTTCATCGAGGAGCGGGAGATCACCCTGCTCCTCGTGGTGGATCAATCGGGGTCCACTACCTTCGGCACGCCCCGCACCAAGGCCGGGCTGGCCATCGAGGTCGCCTCGGTGCTGGCCCTGGCCGCGGCCAAGACCAACGACCGGGTCGGCGCCCTGCTGTTCGCCGACCAGGTGGAACGGGTGATCCCCCCGGCGAAGGGCCGCCGCCATGCCCTGCGGGTCATCCGGGATCTGGTCGCCTTCCAGCCCACTGGCCGGCGCACCAACCTCGCGGGTGCCTTGCTCTACGCCGCCGAGCTGCTGCGGCACCGCAGCATCGTGGTGGTGCTGTCGGACTTCCTGGCCACCGGCTGGGAACAGCCGCTCCGCCGCCTCGGGGTCCGACACGATGTGGTGGCCGTCCAGGTTGAGGACCCCCGGGAAACCGAACTCCCTGATGCCGGCTGGCTCGATCTCGAGGATGCCGAAACCGGGGCCCGGCGGGTGATCGACACCGGGGATCGTCAGGTACGGGGCCGGTTGCGGGCGACGGCCGAGCAGCGCCGTGAGGAGCGTACCCGTGCGTTCGCGACCGCGGGGGTGGATGAGATCAGAATTACCACCCATGGCGACTACGCCATGGC
>CALMOP010000181.1 GCA_937871775.1 uncultured Gemmatimonadota bacterium
CCGAATCGTCCGGTCGACGGACGTTGAGTTGCGGGCGGACCCGGCTCGTTCAGCCGAGCCGCCGCTCGGGCCGATAGCCGAAGCAGGGCTCACACGACATGGGCGACTCCGCCAAGGGTCGCCCACATGCGTTCGGGGGCTCAACGAATGGTCAGACCTCGGGATCCTTGCTCCAGGCGGGCAGTCACCTTCATCGGGAATCAGGTGGCATGCCCGAAGGGCTCCAGGACCGTAGAGTGGATCCCTCGGTCGCTTCGCTCCCTCGGGATGAGGGGTAAGTCTGCTCGGCACTGGGCACTGGGCACTGGGCACTGGGCACTGGGCACTGGGCACTGGGCACTACCGCCCCACTGTCCCCCCTCCGAAGCTGGGCAACGAAGCCCGCGCCAGCCTCCCCCGCCCGAGGGCGCCTGTTTGCCTCACTCTCAGCGAGGCAACCTCTTCTCAGGGGACACTGCGCCCCCGGTACGCCAGCGCCAGCATGACGGCACTGATCACCACGTGGGGCAGGTTGAGCAGGATATTCGAGACGAAGGCCCGGTGCTGGATGAAGCCGGTGACGAGATAGATGGCGGCGTCCGTGGCGTAGTACCAGCCGAACGCCGCGAGACCGAGCCGCGCCGCGCGGGCCGAGGTCAGCGCCCCGACCAGCAGCAGCACCGCGGTGAGGCCGTGGGTCACGTCGTCCGCCGCACCAATCATGTACAGGCCGAACATCGAGTGCTCGCCCATGTGGCTCATATCCACGTGAGACATCCCCTGGTTGAACCGGGGGATGTACCCCAGGGCCACCACCAGCGCGAAGAACACGGCGAATCCCAATGCGCTCCAGCGCAGGGTCCGATCTGATGGCATGGTTCCGCTCCGGTAAGAGGGCCAGGTCAGCACAGGGTAACGGCCCCAGTCCGACTTCCGCAACCTCAGCCCGCTGGCGTTGGCTGCGGCGCTGCTTCCGCGCCCTGGTCCGGCTGTGCCTGGGCCTCCTCCTGTTCGCCATCGGGGTGAGCCTGATCGGGGTGTGGAAGGCCCCGGAGGTTCACCTCACTCTGCGACCCGACGCGAGTGTTGCCGTCCGCGAGGTGACCGGCCTCTACCCGGTCACCATGCGCCGGGTCGCGACCCCCCGGACGGTGGAGGAGATCGCTCAGGCGGTCCGCTCCACTCCGGGGCCGGTCTCCATCGGCGGCGGGCGCTACAGCATGGGTGGTCAGACCGCCACCCCGGACGGGCTGCAGCTCGATCTGCGCGAGTTCCACGGCATCGTCGACCTGGATACCGTGGCCCGCACGGTCACGGTCCGCTCGGGCACCCGCTGGCGCGAGCTTCAGGAGGCGATCGATCCCGCCGGGCTGTCGGTCAAGATCATGCAGACCTACAACAGCTTCACGGTGGGCGGGGCGCTCTCGGTCGACGCGCACGGCCGCTACATCGGGCAGGGCCCGCTGGTGCGCTCGGTGCGCGCGCTCACCCTGGTCCTGGCCGACGGTCGAATCGTCCGCGCCAGCCCCACCGAGCATCCGGAGCTGTTCTACGGCGCCATCGGTGGCTACGGCGCGCTCGGCGTGATCGCCGACGTCACCCTCGATCTGGTGCCGAATGTCGCCGTCCGGCGAGTCGACCTGACCATGCCCCTCGGTGATTACCTGGGCTACTTCCGGCGGGAGATCGGGCCCGACTCGGACGCCATCTTTCACAATGGAGACCTGTATCCGCCGGCGTACCGGACCGTCCATGCCGTGACCTACCTCCGTACCACCCTGCCGGTGACCGTACCCGAACGGCTGCGACCGGCGGACCAGGCCAGTTGGACCCATCGGACAGCGTACGCCATCATCACCAGTGGGCGGTTCGGCCTGTGGTTCCGCCAGCACGTGATCGACCCGTTCAACTTTCGCGGCAACCCCGTGACCTGGCGCAACTACGAAGCCAGCTACGACGTGAGCGAGCTGGAGCCCGCGTCGCGGCAGCAGGCCACCTACGTGCTGCAGGAGTACTTCGTCCCGGCGGACAGCCTGCCGGTGTTCGTGCCCAGAATGGGCCGGATCCTTCAGGCTCACCACGTCAATGTCGTCAACATCTCGATCCGTCACGCCCTGGCCGATCCCGGCACTTATCTGGCCTGGGCGCCCAACGAGATCTTTGCCTACGTCCTCTATTACAGGCAGCGGACC
>CALMOP010000182.1 GCA_937871775.1 uncultured Gemmatimonadota bacterium
GAGCGCGCGCGCATCGGGCAGGGCGGGGTGGCCCTGGGCGCGGAGCTGCTGGACATTCCGGACGAGGCGGTGAGCGAAGTGATCAGCCGGTACACTCGTGAGGCCGGGGTGCGCCAGCTGGAGCGGGAGATCGGCAAGCTGTGCCGCAAGGTGGCACGGAAGCTCGCGGCCGGTGAGGTGGAGCGCGTCACCGTGCCCCGGGATCAGGGGGACGGTCTGCTGGGCCGCCCCCGGGTCCATCCGGAACTGGCCGCGCGCGAGGATCAGATTGGCGTCGCCACCGGGATGTATTACACCCCGGTCGGCGGGGACATCATGTTCGTCGAAGCGTCCCTGATGCGGGGCAAGGGTGAGCTGGTGCTGACCGGGCAGCTGGGCGAGGTGATGAAGGAGTCGGCCCGAGCGGCCTGGACCTATGCCCGGTCCCACGCGGCCGGCCTCAGCATCCGGGAAGAGACCTTCGGCGAGCGCGATGTGCACATCCATGTCCCCGCCGGTGCCATTCCCAAGGATGGGCCATCCGCCGGGGTGACCATGGCCACCGCGCTGGTGTCCGTGCTCTCCGGCCGGCCGGTGCGGAATGACATCGCCATGACCGGCGAGATCACCCTCCGCGGCGAGGTCCTGCCGATCGGTGGAGTCAAGGAGAAGGTGCTGGGGGCAGTCCGTGCCGGGATCACCCGAATCGCGCTGCCCAAGCGCAACGAGCCGGATCTGGAGGATCTCCCGGCCGAAGTGCGCCAGCGGATCGAGGTGCACCCGGTGGAGAACCTGGGCCAGCTGCTGGCGCTGTCGCTGCGGGGTGCCTCGTTCCGGGAAGGTCGACTGCTGTTCGGGGACCAGACACCGGGCGAGGTGGCTCCGCTGCAGGCGTATCACCACTAGGCGTAGTACGTGGTGCGTAGTACGTCATGCGTGGTGGGTGATGGGTTGCGGATACCGAGGGACTCTGGCGACAGACCAGTCGATCAAGAAAGCCACCTGGGCCCGCACGCAGCACGCAGCACGCAGCACGCACTACGCACCACGCCTCCTACCAACTCGACCCCCTGACGATCAACTCGGCGGCCCGGTCACGCCACTCGGTGGAACTGCCCCAAGGGGTGGTCACCGGTCGGGCAGCGAAGTACCCCAGGGTCAGTATCAGGGCCAGGCGGGCGTGACTCTCAGGCTCCAGGTCGTCCCGGAAGAACCCGGTGGCCTGGCCCTCCCGCAGCAGCTCGAGGATGGGCCGGATGGAGAGGTCTGCCCAGCTGCCGCCGTCGGTGGCGCCTACCAGGATGGCGGTGTGGTGCGGATGCTCGCGGAAGAAGTCGAACTGGCCACGCACCAGCCGTCGCAAGCGCTCCACCGCGGTGAGGCCGATGAGCGGCAGGCCGGCGAGCTGGACGGCGACCGCCTCTGCGGCGTGCCGGAGCACCGCCCGGTACAGCCCGGCCTTGGTCTCGAAGTAGTAGTGGATGAGCTGCTTGTTGACCCCGGCGCGGGTCGCGATGTGCTGAGTGCGAGCGCCACCAGCGCCCCGCTCAGCGAACTCGCGCAGGGCGGCCTCCAGGAGGCGGGCCGGGGCGTCGGGGCCTCGATGAGTCATGGGACAGATTCAACCATTCGGGTGAATCTAGCCTTCCCCCAGCCGGCCGGCTATCCCCCTCAGGAGCGCGGGATGTGCATCTCCCGGGTGAACTCGATCCGATCCCGGCCCCCAGCCTTGGCCCGGTACAGGGCCTCGTCGGCCAGCTGGGCCAGCTCGCCGGCGGTGGTGGCGTCGTCGGGGTAGATCGCGATCCCGACACAGACCTTGACCGGAATGGCCTCTTCCGCTCCAATCGCCGCGGGCCGCTCGATCAGCGCGCTGCGCAGCTTGTTGGCGAACACCCCAGCCCCGATCTGGTCGGTGCGCCGGAGGATCAGCCCGAACTCTTCGCCCCCGTAGCGGCCGATCATGTCGCTGGCACGGGCCGTGTCCTGAAACACCCGGGCCACGTGCAGCAGGACCTGATCGCCCGCCAGATGCCCATAGCGGTCGTTGATCCGCTTGAAATGGTCGACATCGATCATGAGGAAGACGAAGCTCTCTCCATGCCGCCGGGCATACTCCACGGCATGCTCCAGTTCGGCCATCAGGGTCGCGTGGTTCAGGAGCCCGGTCAGTCCGTCGCGGTGCACCATTTCCCGCAGCCGGCGGCCCCGCTCCGACCGATTGATGACCAGCTGGGTGAGCAGTTCTCGATCGACCGGTTCGGCCAGGAAGTGATCCGCCCCCGCCGCGAGCGCCGCGATCTGGTCGGCCACGGCATCCTGGTGGGTCAGGAACACGATCGGGGTCAGGTTGAACCGGGGGTCCTGACGGACCAGCCGGGCCAGAGACAGTCCGTCCAGTCCCGGCAATCGGGTGTCGGTCAGGATCAGGTCCGGGGTCTCACGGTTCATGGCCTCCCGCGCCGCGGTGCCATCGCGGCAGCTGATGACCCTGGCGTTCACCTGTTCCAGCCACTGTGTGATCATGTCGGCCTGGGCCGAATCGCTCTCTACCAGGAGCACCCGCGGGGGCGGGCTGCCGATCCGTGAGAGGGTCTTCCCGTGGGCCGCCAGATCGACCGTGACCCGTTCCGCGGGGATGATGGTGTCGATGCCGGCCGCCACGGCCCGCACCCGATCAATGGCTTCCGACCCACTCACCAGCACGATGGACCGGGGTCGCACCGGGCCCGCGCTGGACCAGGATGTAGCGCTGGCGAACCCGTCCGGCCCGGCCGGATCGTCGAAAACCACCACCAGATCGGGGCGCTCGGAAAGCTTCATTTCGTGCTGCTCGCCGGAGCCGTCCTCCCCGCGAACCAGGAAACCGGTGCCGGACAGCGCCTTCTCCACCACCCGCCGGAGTGGAGTCTCCAGCCCGATCACCAGGGCCCGCCAGCCGAATTCGGTGACCGCCGGACTGCGGGCCGGCAGCCCCAGCTCCCGGGCCGCGCCGTCGAACGCCGCGGCCAGCCGATTGATCAACTCCTCCAGCCGGACGTTCGCCACCTCCCCCGGGGACGGTGACTCGGTCCTGAGCCAGCCCTCCCCGCCCCGCGCGATCTCGCTGATCTCCGGAAATCCGTAGGACCCGCCCGAGCCGGCCAGCTTGTGGAAGCGTCGGATCAACGAACCAACTGCATCGGGCTCCCCGGCCCGGAAGGCCAGCATGTCCTTGCGCAGCTCGGCGAGCCGACCCGGCGCGTCGAACAGGTACTCCCGTCGCAGGTCGGCCAGCGCATCGTTGAGGACGTCCGTCATGGCAGGGTCCGGAGCTGGTGAAAGGTGAGTCGTGCGACGGCAAGGAACGTCGGGGCGCTGCTCCAGTGCCCGTGCACCGCGGCGCCTTCCCGGGTGGCAATGACGGCCCGCTCCCCATCGAACAGCCCGACGATCGGCACCCCGGGCCAGTCACTCGGGGCGTGTCCCAGGCCCACTTCCGCGAAGCCCAGCGCAGGCGGAGAATCGGCCAGCAACAGGACCTCGAGGCGGGCTCCCAGGACGCGCCGTATGACCGGAGCCAGAATCGGGTAGGCCTCCGCCGGCGCGTGCAGCCAGACGCTCCGCTCGGCCCGTCCAATCTCCTGGGTCAGGAGCTGCAGCACCGCCTTGGGGCTGCAGAGCTCGACCAGAGTGGGGGAGGAAGGAGCCCCGAATCCCTTCAGGGTGGCCGCGAGGTGCTCCAGCGCCTCGCCTTGGGCGTTGGTGACCCGGGCGAGCACCACTCCAGGCGGTTCGGCCTGGTAGATCTTGGGGCTGCGGTCCTCGGCTCGGGCCGCGCCCTTGGTCACCAGGCCCTCAAGGGCGCTGTAGGCGTTGGCCCGGGCCAGGCCGGCACCGCGGGCAACCGCGTAGCCGGTTCCGGCTCCCTGACTCAACAGCACCTCATACACCCGACCCTCGGTCGGGGTAAACCCAAACGGGGTCAGGTCGATTTCAGACATGGTAGTAGTATGGGATACCTTGGGCGAGCAGGCAAGCACAGCGGCATTCGGATGAAGAAGACGGCAAGCGCCGGCCGCGTAAGCCGCGGCCGGCGCCAGGATGGAGTCAGGGGTGCCGCCCCCTATACGTAATCGAGAGTCCAGCCGGCCAGCCTGGCGATCAGCGCCAGCCGGAAGGTCACGTCGACCTGTTTCCACTCCGGGGCCTTGGACTCCGCATCCAGAGGGAAGATGTGGTAACTGATGCGGTTGACCGGCTTCGGCAGCGATCGGAGCCCCTTGGGGCTCCAGACGCCGTGCTGGTCCACGTCCCTGAGCAGTCGGTTCAGCACCCTGGTGGCGCTGGGGGACTGCGCCAAGCCGCCCAGCCGCGCCAGCAGCTCGATGAAGTGCAGTGCCAGGGGGAGATCCTTCGGGGTGCCCTTCCCATCGGCCTCTATGGGGTCACCCAGCATCAGGTGGGCCGGCTTGACCTTCTTCTTCCCGATGGCGAGTGCGTAGGCCTTCTTCGGCGGAGGGCTGCTGAGGTAGTGCACCAGCCGATCCCGGAAGCCTGCCCGTTCCCGTTGCAGATTGGGCATCGACGCCACCATCGCGACGCAATACCAGGTGGGCGGCCTGGCCTCAGGGTTGAGAATGGTAACGGCACCGGACCGCACGAACGGCTTGTCGGCCAGCGGGCTCCGCAGGAACTCCGAGACCTCGGACGCAACCCGGTGGGCGGCTCCTCGGACCCTGGGGTCCTCCACCTGGCCCGCCTCGGCGAGTGCAGTGGTGGCGCCTTCACGAATCAGGTTCCGGGCCCAGATGGTGTACCCCTCGTCCCCCTTGGCGCCCTTCTGGTATTCATGCAGCAGGGCCGGATCGTCGTCCCGGGAAAGCAGGCGGAACAACAGCCGGTCGGCGAGCTTGAAGGCGCGGTTCCCGGTCGGGACGCCGAGCTGCACCAGCCGCCGATACTGCGGAATGGTACCGATGTCCTTGATACCCTGGGCGGCGGATGGGCTGGTCCCCAGCAGGTTGCCGCCCCAAAGTCCGGTATCCTTCTGCTTCTTGATGATCGCCTGCGCCACCTTCGACTCCTCGGCGGCTCTGCGGGCAGTCTCAATGGTCTCGGCGGTAACGGTTCCGGGCGGGGCCAATTCGGCAAATGTTCGGTAGCGAACGACCTCGCCTCCGTGCGCCAACAGCCAACCGACCGGAATTCGGTGTGTATTTGGAACTTCCAGAAGCCCCCCAGGCCGAAGTGCGGCTTTTGTCAGGGAAAAGCGGGCGCAAAATACTGGTGGCGACCGCCTCGCGCCACCGGGGACCCGATTCCCTGCGCCCAGCCACGACGACTAGAACTCCCGCTTCTTCATCTCCTTGAACAATCGGCTGGTCTCGGCGTCCTGCTCCACGGTCCGGGGCCGGAGGGTGGAGTCGTACTGGGCATCCCGGTCCTTCCGGGGTGGGACAGCCTTCCCAGCGTGTTTCTTGATCAAGGCGGCCAGCTTCTGCTCCTCGCGTTTCGACATGCGGGCCTCAGTGGGAAGGGAGCGACCGCAGCCGCTCCTGTCCGGCGGCGCGGAATTCCGATTCGGGGTTCCAGGAAGGCTGCTCCGGTGCAGTAGCCACCAGCACCGCGGTGCGGAGGACGACCCTGAGCTGCTGCAGGGCGCCATCCATGCTGTACCATGGTACCATCTCGTCCTGGGGCTGGTGGTACCGGGTGGCGGTGTAGTCGCGGGTCTGCTCTGCGCCCCAATCCTCCGGCTTTCCGACAAAGCTCCGGCCACTCTCGACGGACAGGGCGGGCACACCCGCCCGGGCGAGCGGAAAGTGATCCGAGCGGAAGAAGGATCCCCTGATCAGCCCGGCCGAGTCGGTGGTGACAGCGAGACCCTCGGCCCGCGCCGCGGTGACGAACACCGATCCCAGCGAAGATTGGTCGGCTCCCAGAGCGGCGATGTCGCGGGTGGCTCCGAAGAGGTTCATGACATCGAGGTTCAGCACTGCAGCCAGCCGGTCGAGCGGCAGGGTCGGCCGTTCGGCGAACGCCTGGGAGCCGAGCAGGCCGCTCTCTTCGGCTCCGAAGGCCATGAACAGGACCGAGCGCGGAGGGGTCACACCGCTTCGCACAAACGCCTCCGCCGCGGCCAGGACGGCGGCGGTCCCTGAGGCATTATCGGCAGCGCCGTTGTAGATCGAGTCGCCATCCACCGGCGCCCGAACGCCGAGATGGTCGTAGTGGCCGCCGATAAGGACGGCCTCTCGGGCCAGCCGCCCCCGGCCCGGTAGCCGGGCCACAACGTTGACAGTCGCGGAACGGCGCAGGGTGCTCTGCACTGAGGCCAGCAGGCCGACCGGCAGCGGTACCGCCCGGAACCCGGTGACTTGAGCCTGGTCCGCGAGCCGGGACAGGCTGAGTCCCGAGGGCGTGAGGATCCGATTCAGCGCCTCATCCCTGATCCAGCCTGCGACCATCAGGGAGGTGGCAGGCCGCTCCAGCCGTACCTGTTCCCCAGTCCAGGAGCCGGTGACGGTGGTCCACGGGTAGGTGGCGCTCTCGGGTGTGTGCACCAGGATGATCCCGGCGGCGCCGTGCCGGGCAGCCTCCTCGAGCTTGTAGGTCCAGCGGCCGTAGTAGGTCAGGATGCGCCCGCGGAAGATGTCGGGATTGTGCAGCCCGGGGTCGTTGACCAGGCAGATCACGAACTTGTCGCGGACATCGACTCCGGCGTAATCGTCCCAGTTCCACTCCGGGGCCACGATCCCGTAGCCGACGAAGATCGCCCCGGCAGTCACGGACACCTGTTCCTGATCCCGCATCGACCACATCACGAAGTCATCCCTGAAGGTCAGCGGGGCTCGACCGGTGCCGGTCACCGCCAGGCTGGGTTTCGGGTCGAGGGCGATGACCGGGATCCGGTGGTAATAGCTGCCGCTGTCGCCGGCCGGCTCCAGCCCCAATCGCTGGAACTGTGCCGCGATATAGCGGGCCGCCAACTCGCCGCCGCGGGTGGCCGGAGCGCGTCCTTCGAGCAGATCGTCCGCGAGATACTCGAGGTGGGCCCGGAACACGGATGCGCTGGCGGCTCGGGCCACCCGGGTTGCGGGAGTACTCTGCTGGCTGTCCGCCGGACGGGGGCAGGCCACCGCGAAGCTCAGAGAAATGCCGACGGCTGTCCAGCGCAGGTTGGCCATGAATGGTCCGGAACCGAAGTGGAGGTGTCGGAAACTAACCACGAGCCGCCCCGCAACGGGGTTGGGCCAGGAATTTCAGCATCGCGGCGGCCACCTCATCCGGCAGGGTCTGGTGGGCGCGGTGCAGGGTGTGGAATGTGACCAGGTGGTGGCAGGGCAACTGGGCGGCGAACCGGAGCCCGATGTCATAGGGGATGGTAGGATCTTCCCTGCCCCAGATCAGGAGCACCGGCTGTCGGAGCTGACCCAGAGACCGGGTGAGGGCGGCGAAATCGAATTGCTCCAGGATCTGGCGGGCGGCATCGCTCGCGGAGAGCCCTCCGCTCGGTGGCGGTGCCTCTGGCAGGTCCCGGAGCCAGGCGCTGTCCTGACTCGGAAGGATCTGGGAGATCGCGGGGGCGGCCCAGAGGGCCGAGGGCCGGGCGTGCCCCAGCGAATCGGCGAGCAGTGGGCTGATGCCGAGGCCGGCGGGGGCCAGCAGGATGGCCGCGACGACCCGGTCAGGGTGCTCGATGGCGAGTCCGGCAGCCAGCTCGCCCCCCAGCGAATGACCCACGACCACGACCGGACCCCTGGTTTCCCGAGCCAGCAACTCCGCCACCCACCGCTGGTAGGTGGCGTAGTCGTAGGACCCGACCGGCTTGTCACTGAGCCCGAACCCCGGCAGGTCCACGGCGAGGACCCGGTACTGGGGAGTGAAGCGATCGATGATCCAGCGCCAGGAGAGCAGCGATTCGCCGTATCCGTGCAGGAACAGCAAGGTCGTGTCGCCGGTGCCGGCGCTGAGGGCCCGCCACCGGAGCCCGTTCACTTCGAGCCAGGCCGCCCGGTGTTGCGGGTGAACCCGGTGGGGGGTGCCCAGCCCGATCCACAGCAGCAGGCCCGCCCCCAGGACCGCGCCAATCCGGCGGGAACCGCGGTTAGCCATCGCAGGTCACCACATAGATGGGTGCCGGCGGGGTTCCGGACGGCCGCTCGCTGGTCAGCAACAGCCGGGTCTGGTCCAGCCAGACGATGCCTTCCCCCTGGGGGCCGTAACCCGCCGCATGGCAGGCCACTGGAGGGCCTAACCGTCCGGTCGGGAACAGCGGAAAGACGTACACCTCGGCGTAGGTCCGGATCGCAACCCGCCTGCCGTCCGGTGCCAGGGCAGCATCGGTCACCCAGCGTCCCAGTCCGTGGTCCGGCCGCAGCGGCAGCTCCTGCACCGGGATGGCGGTCAGGATCTGGTTGGAGCCAAACCCGTCGGCGGGCAGGCGGAACATCGTGATCGGTCCGTTCCGCCCCTTGGTGATCAGGTTGGGACGGCCGTCCTGGTCGATCCACAGTGCCTCAACGTCGTGAGGTCCATCGAGGTACCGGAAGGTCAGCGAGTCGAGATCGAGCGGGGTTGAGTCACTGGCCCCCTGGAACCGGGCCAGCGAAGCCGGCTCCCGGAGCCGGTACAGCACCACTGTCGAGCGCCGTTCCAGATTGTCGCCGACGTCGCCGATGTAGAGACAGGACCCGACGGGGCAGGGGCCCCGGGACAGGGCCTCCCAATCCTGGTTCAGAAGGCCTGGGATGCGCCAGGTGCCCAGCGACTGGCCGCTCGAATCAATGGCGAAGAGGCTGGCGTCGTTGCCGGAATCATTCAGGGTGTACAGCACCCGGGGCATGAACGAGCTCAGGGCGACTCCGGAGCTTTCATCAATCCGGGGGTCCTGGAAGGCCCCGGTCCGGATCCCGGTCGCCGGCAGGTGAATGGACTGTTGAGCGGTAAGACCGGCAGGGAGCAGCAGCAGGACCAGCCAGCGGGGCATGCCGAATGGTAGCCGCAGCTCCCGTCCCCGGCCACAGAGCACTCCGATCAGCGCGGCACCGCCTGCCGGGACCGGCGCCGGGCTGGTGAGGGGAGCCGGCTGGCGACCTGGACCATTGGGACGGCCAGGCGAGGTCGGAAGATCCGTGGATCGTACGAGGACCGGGCGTTCCAGAGTACCCAGGCATGGATCCCCAGGTCGGCCGCGGCCGCAATCTGCAGCCGGACTCGGTCGGGGGTGTAGCGGGGTGACCCCAGGGTGAAAGCCTGCAGGTAGGGACGAACCTCCGCCACGCGCCCGCCGAGCCGGCGGTTCCGGCGCAGCGCGTCCGAGAGCGCGCCCTTCACGATCTCATAGGGCTCGCTGTTGGGGTGGGTCACCCCGTAGATCGCGTGGGAGTAGTGGCTGGGGTAGACCATGGGGAGTACCACGTCGGCCGTGGTGACCAGGTCTTCCCAGATCTGACCTATGCCCATATCCACCTCGGCGTTGGTGGACATGCCGAAGACGTCGATCGTGAACGGGACGCCGAGCGGCTTCACCAGGTGGCGCAGCAGGCGCAGGTTCCGGGCGAGGCCCTTCCGGATCGTCTCGCCCGGGCGACGGGAGGGGAACACCGCACTGGCCATGTGGGCCCGGGGTTCATCGGGGAAGCGCACGTAGTCGAACTGGATCTCGGCGAAACCCTTGCGCACCGCCTCAGCGGCGAGCGCGGCGGCATAGACCCAGACCGAGTCGTTGTAGGCATCGACCCACGCGAAGTTCAGCCGGTCCCGCCACAGCCCGCCGTTCCGATCCTGGATCGACCAGGACCACTTGCCGGCGGCCAGCAGGGGATCCTTCGCGACCACGATGCGGGCGATCGGGTGGATGCCATGGGCGCGGAGCAGCCGCAGCCGCTGCTCCGCATCTGGGGCCCGGATTTGACGATTGGCCCCGATCTGGACTGCCGTGGCCACGGTCGAGGGGTAGGTGAGGTAGCCGGTGTCGTCCTTGACGTCGATGACGAGGCTGTTGATTTCGGTGCTGTCGGCCAGGCGCACCAAGTCGAAGAACCGGCTGCTGCCGAAGGCCCAGGCGTTCACGTACAGCGCTCGAACCGCGGCCGGGGGCCGGCTCAGGGGCGGGGCGGGCCAGACCAGGGGCTCGAGCTTACGGGAGGCCACGGAGCGCATCGGCTCGGAGCTGGGGACCGGTCCCAGCTCGTCCCCCCAGCTCTCGCCGGCCCGCTGGCCGACCACGGGGGCCGCCAGGACGGAGAGGCCGAACGCGAGAAAGGTTGCGCGACGCATGGAGCTCCCCAGGCCAAAAAGACCGAACAGGCGGCCGAAGGGGCCGCCTGACGACTGCGGGGGCAATTCCTATGCGCAGCGGGAGTTCAAGGTTTGGGAGCGACTCGGATTTCGACGCGTCGATTGATGCGGCGCGCGACCTCGGAGGTGTCAGGCACTATCAGTTCGAGCGAGCCCCGTCCAACCGCGGTGATCCGAGTCACAGGGACTCCCCGCCTGACCAGGTAGCGCCCGACCGCCTCGGCACGCTGGGCGGACAGCCGGGTGTTGTCGGCGGGGACCAGGCGGTCCTGGGCGTATCCATGGATGACCACGACCGTGCTCGTGTCCGCCTTCAGGGCCCTCGCGAGCGAATCGAGCATGGGGAAGGCAGTACTGTCGAGGATGGCCCGGCGGGCGCCCCACACGGTTCCCGGCAGGACCAGCGCGGGCACCAGATCCATGCTGTCCAGGGCGGTGGTGTCCCGGGCCCGCGCCGGCGCGCCCACATGGCAGCCGGTGCCGTCGACCGCGGCGCCCGGTGGGGTCTCAGGACAGACATCGAGGCCATCCGGGATGCCATCGGCGTCGGCATCGCTGGGACAGCCCAGGGCGTCAACCGTCGAACCGGTCGGGGTGTCGGAGCAGCGATCTACCCCGTCCACCACCCCGTCCCCATCCTGATCGGTGGCGCAGCCCCGCAGGTCCACGATTCCCCCCGGCGGGGTGTCGGTGCACTCATCCAGGCCGTCCAGCACCCCGTCGTTATCGCTGTCCTGGGTGCAGCCTGCCCCATCCACCGCGGCCTTGCTGACGGTATTGGGACAGCGGTCCAGGCCGTCGGGGACTCCGTCGCCATCGCGGTCGGTGGGGCAACCATGCTTGTCGGTAAGCGAGCCGAGCGGGGTGGCCGGGCAGTCATCGTGACGGTCGTAGACCCGGTCGCCGTCGCTGTCGATCAGGGGCCGGCTGCCGATCATGACGACCACGCCAGCCTGGGCCAGCGCATTGGTGAACTTCACATCGCCCACGCTGCTGCTGAGGGTCACGTCGTAGCGGAGCATCACCGTGGGTTTGATGCTCTGGCGAAATCCGGCGCCGGCCTGGATCACACTGGTGGAGCCGCAGAGGCTGGCCCCCGGAATGGAGACGTCGGGGCAACTGCCGTAGGACTGGTGGCCGTACCCGGCCTTGAGCAGGAAGAGGCTGCGCAACCCGATCGGAAAGTTGGCCAGGCCCCACAGCCCTACCGCCGACGTCGACACGCTTCCCCCGAGGGGGGCGCTGCTGGTGGGGTGGGCCACCAATCCCTCCAGCTCCACGCCGAACCGCTCGTTGAGCCAATAGCCGGCCCGAATGCCCGCGCCCGGTGCCGATCCCAACTCCAGTTTGCTGTCGAAGGCGTGATAGCCGACCGTCCCGCTCAGCTCCAGCCGATACTCCCGTTGGGCCTCCAGCGGGAGCGCGAGCAGCGAGGGAAGCAGGAGAAGGGTGGACCGAAGCATGTACGCCCGAAGGTTGGGGAACCGCCTGCCGTTAGATAGTGCCTTTTGCCGGAGGGGCCCGCAAGGGGGCGTGCCGTTCCAGGGTAGAGCGGTCCGGTCGGGGTGGTTACCTTGCTCCTCCGGTGGTCCAGCACCCAAACGGGTAGCCGTCATGCACGTGACGATCGAATACTGCGTCGTTTGAAACTATGAGCCCCGGGCCGCCGGTCTGGCGGCCGAGCTCCGACGGGCGTACCCCGAGGCGGAAGTGCGCCTGCTGCCGTCGTCCGGCGGCGTGTTCGAGGTCGTGGCCGACGGGACTCTGGTCTTTTCCAAGCGGACGACCGGGCGGCACGCCGCCCCCGGAGAAGTGCTGGAAGCGATCCGCAACCGATCGTAAACCGGCCGCGCCCCAGGACGCTCAACCCCGAGCCAGATGCGTATTGCGATTTCCACCGGCGGCGGTGACGCCCCCGGGCTGAATGCGGTGATCCGCGCGGTGGTGCTCTCGGCGCACACCCGGGGCTGGCAGACCTATGGGATCCGCCGCGGATACGGCGGCCTCCTTGGCGACGATGGGGTCATGAGTCTGACGCCGGACAAGGTGCGGGGCATCACCCATCTCGGCGGCACCATCCTGGGGACCACCAATCGGGGCAACCCCTTCCGGTGGGTGGTCCGGGCCGCGGATGGGACCGAGAGCGAACTCGACCGGTCCGACGACCTGGTGGCCGCCTTCCACGCCAGCGGTTTCGAGGCCCTGATCTCGATCGGTGGGGATGGCAGCCTCAAGATTGCCTACGACCTGCACCGCAAAGGGCTGCCGGTAGTCGGGATTCCCAAGACCATCGACAACGACGTCTCCGGCACGCTGGCGACCTTCGGGTTCGACACTGCCGTTTCCACCGCCACCGAGGCGATCGACAAGCTCCATTCCACCACCGAGAGCCACGAGCGGGTGATGGTGGTGGAACTCATGGGGCGGGACGCGGGCTGGATCGCGCTGCACTCCGGCATCGCCGCCAGCGCGGACGTAATCCTGCTTCCCGAGATCCCGTTCGACATCGCAAAGGTGTGTGCCAAGATCGTCGCCCGGGAGCAGGCGGGTCGCCATTTCAGCATCGTGGTGGTTGGGGAAGGGGCCCGCCCCCTCGATGGGCAGGCCCTGGTCCTCGAGCGCCGGGCTGCCGGCACGGTCGACCGCCTGGGCGGCATTGGGTCCCTGGTGGCGCGGGGCATCGCGGAGCGTACCGGCAAGGAGACCCGCAGCCTGGTCCTGGGGCACCTGCAGCGCGGCGGGTCGCCCACCACGTTCGACCGCCTGCTGGCCCTCCGCTTCGGCGCGGCCGCGGTCCGGGCGGTGGCCGACCGGGCCTTCGGGGTCATGATCGGGTTCAATCCGCCGACCCTGGCCCGGGTGCCGCTCCAGGACGTCATCGGCCGGCCGAAGCGTGTGCCACTCGACTCGGATACCGTGCTGACTGCCCGGGCCCTGGGAATCAGCCTGGGGGACTGAGCCCGATTCCCGGAAGGGCAGGGGCGGGGCGCACGGGCCCTCGGCGGTTGCCTGCGCTCACCCGGGTTACGGTTCCGCGCGGCTCACTTCTTCCGAACTTCCCCATGCCCCGACCCCCGTACCCGCCGAGTCGCCGCGACCCCACCGTCGAGCTCCTGCACGGGATGCCGATCCCTGATCCCTACCGCTGGCTCGAGGACGGCACCAGCTCGGAGACCCGCGACTGGACGGCGGCCCAGAACGCGCTCACCGAGTCCTGGCTGGGACGGGTACCCGGTCGGGAGACCATTCGGGCGCGACTCGAGACGTTGCTGGCCATCGATGCGCTTGGCGCCCCGACCCCGGCCGGTGGCCGGTACTTCCACATCCGCCGGCAGCAGTCCCAGAACCAGCCGATTCTGTATGTGCGCGAGGGCCTCCACGGGCCGGACCGGGTGCTGCTTGACCCTAACGCCCTGAACCGTGACGGCACGACGGCGCTCGACTGGTACTTCCCGAGTCCCGATGGCCGGATGCTGGCCTACGGCCTGTCGGATGACGGCAGCGAGCAGAGCGTCCTGCAGGTGCTGGAGGTCGCCAGCGGGCGAGTGCTGGGCGATCGGATCGACCGAACCAGAGCGGCCGACCTGGCGTGGCTCCCGGACGCGAGCGGATTCTATTACACCAGGTATCCCCGACCCGGCGAGGTCCCGGTCGTGGACGAGCCGTACCACCGGGCGGTCCACTTTCACCAGCTCGGCGCCGACCCCGCTGCAGATCCGCTGACCTTCCGGCCAGTCGAGCGGGAGCACTGGCCCGGCGTGAACCTGTCCCCGGATGGTCGCTGGCTGGTGATCAGCGTGGCGCGGACCTTCGACGCGGTGGACCTGTACCTGCTCGATCGGGAGTCGGGGGCTGGTCCGGTCCCGGTGGTCCGGGACCAGCCGTACGCCTATCACGGGACCGTGGTTCGCGACCGCTTGTACATCAGGACCAACCAGGCCGCGCCGACCTATCGGCTGTACCTGGCAGATCCCCGGTCCCCGGAGCCGGCCGGCTGGCGCGAGATTGTCGCTCCACGACCGGACGCGGTCCTTGATGGCATGCTGGTGACCCGGGAAACGCTGGCCCTGTCCTATCTGGAATGTGCCTCCTCCCGCCTCCGGCTGACCGACCTCGAGGGGGACCAGCTCCGGGAACTCTCCCTGCCGGCGGTGGGCACCCTGTTCGGCTGGGGCGCGGAGCAGGACGGCGACGAGCTGTTCTACGGTTTCTCGTCCTACACCGTTCCCCCCGGGATCCATCGCGTGGATCTGGTGGGTCAGCAGGCCGAGCTCTGGCAGGCGGTCGAGGCCGACATCGATCCAGACGCGTACCAGGTGCAGCAGCACTGGGTGGACTCGCGGGACGGCACCAGGGTCTCGCTGTTCCTGGTGCATCAGCGCGGCCTGGCCCGTGACGGCAGCCATCCGGCGCTGGTCTGCGGGTACGGGGGGTTTGCGATCCCGATGACGCCGGGCTTCTCCCGCTCGTATCTGGCCTGGCTGGAACAGGGTGGGGTGCTGGCGGTGCCCAACCTGCGGGGCGGGGGGGAATACGGGGAGGCGTGGCACCAGGCCGGCATGCGGGAGCGGAAGCAGAACACATTCGACGACTGCATCGCCGTTCTGGAGTACCTGGTCCGGGAGGGTTACACCTCCCCGGCGCGGCTGGCCCTTCAGGGCGGCTCGAACGGGGGCCTGCTGGCCGGCGCGGTGCTGACCCAGCGGCCGGAGCTCTGCCGTGCGGTCGTCATCCAGGTCCCGCTGCTGGACATGCTGCGCTATCATCGGTTTCTCATCGCGCGACTGTGGATTCCCGAATACGGCTGCGCCGATGACGCGGAACAGTTCGCCTGGCTGTCTGGCTACTCTCCCTACCATCACGTCACCGAGGGCACCGCCTACCCTGCGGTCCTGTTGGCGACCGCCGAAAGCGACAGCCGGGTCGATCCCCTGCATGCCCGGAAGATGACGGCCCGGCTTCAGGCCGCGACCACCTCGGAGCATCCGGTGCTGCTCCGGCTGGAGCAGCGCGCCGGGCACGGCGCCGGGAAGCCGATGGCCAAGGTGCTGGCGGAGGCCACCGATCTGTGGGCCTTTCTGGCCAGCGAGCTGGGAGTGACCTGGCTGGCGCCGGGGCCCGGTGCTCTATCGCCTCCTCGCAGGGGGAAGTAGGTTGGGACCTCAGCCTGCCCGCCGTTCCCGCCGCACCTCCGGAGCGTCACCCCGATGACCGAAGCTCTCCCCGTTTCCGTTGGCATGTCCTCCCCCAGCCGCTGGATGGCGGTGCTCCGGGTCTGCGTCGGGCTGTGGTTCTTGAAGGCGATCACCAGCAAGATGGATTTCGTGCTGCTGGGGGGATTCGTGCCATTCATCGGGGTCGAGCCGGAGTGGATCGTCCGGATGCCGGACCTCGTCGCCAGGCAGGCGGCGGAGAACCCCATCCTGTGGTACCGGGCGTTCCTGGAAGGGACGGTCCTGGCCCACAGGGAGTTCTACGCGCAGCTGGTGGCCTGGGGCGAGGTGCTGGTGGGGCTGTCGCTGACGCTGGGATGCCTGGCCGGTCTGGGCGCGCTGGGTGGCCTGTGGCTGACGCTCAATTACGGTCTGGCCACCTGGCACATGTCGCCGGCGGCGAAAGGCTTCCACTACACGCTGGCGGTCTGCCTGGTGGTGCTGTTCCTGGCCCGGTCGGGACGGGCCTGGGGATTGGACGCCTGGATCGGCTGGCGCTGGCCGGGCAGCCTGCTGGCGAAGCGGCCGATTTCGTAGCGGGCGACAGGCGACAGGCGACAGGCGACAGGCGACGCCCTCACGGCCGACCGCTGATCGCTACCCCCCACGGGAACGAGCCGGCCGGGATCTTCCGGATCAGCGCCATGGTTGCGGTGTTCACCACACTCACATCGTTGGCAGGTCCGTTGGCGGTGTAGAGCTTCTGTTCGTCCGGGCTCAACGCGATGCCCCAGGGCCGGGTCCCGACCTCGACCGTCAGCGTCACCGTGTTGGTGGCGGGGTCGATGACCGACACGGTACCGCCCCGTCCGTTGGAGACGTACACCCGCTTCCCGTCCCGGGTCACCGCAATCCCCATGGGCCGGCTCCCCTCCGGCATCACGATGGTATCGATCACCCGGCTTCCCGCGATGTCCACAACCGACACCGTTCCGCTGACCTCGTTGGTCACGTAGGCCCGCGAGCCGTCCGGCAGGAACCCGATGCCGCGGGGGCGCTTGCCGAGGATGTCGATGTCGGCCACGGCCCGTCCGGTGGCGATGTCGACCCCGGTGATGTTGTGGGCGGACTCCCCGGTAACCCACACCGTCCTGCCGTCCGGTGCCAGGGTGACGCCTTCGGGCTCCCGACCGACCTTCACATTGGCCACCACCCGGCCGCTGGCTACATCGACGATGGTCGCCGAATCGGCGTCCTCGTTGGAGACGAACAGTCGGCCTCCGTCGGGGCTCAGGTCGAAGGTCTCGGGGTCGAGGCCGCCAGGCAGGACCCTGAGGGTCCGCCGGGTCACCGCGTCCACCACCGCGATCCCATCCAGGGAGCGATCCGACTTCAGCTTCTCGCATTCGCTGTCGGGCATGGTTGGCGGGCACTTGGGGCTGCCGCTCAGGGCCACGTAGACGGTGCGTCCGTCGGGGCTCACCTTCACGCCGCGAGGCCTGGTCCCCACCGGGATGGTCGCCACGACGCTGTCGGTCGCGAGGTCGATGACAGTGAGGTTCCGGGAGTCCTCATTGGTGACATAGGCCAGCGCCTCACCAGCGGTGGGGCCGGGCCGAGCCTCGTCGCGGCGGCAGCCGGTGAGGGGGAGCAGGCCGAGGGACACCAGGAGCAGGTGGCGGTTCATGAAGCGACTCGCTCGTCAGGAGAAGGGGGCTGGGGTGGCCGGGGGTTCGGGGGTCGAACCGGGCCTGGTCGCGGTTGCGGGCCTGATCCAGTCCCTTGACGGAATCCAGGCCGGTCACCTTGAGAAAGATCGCGCCCGCGAGATCCGCCGCGCCGAGGTCGGCCCCCGTGAGGTCGGCCCCGGTGAAGTCGGTCTGCACCAGATCGGCGTTACGGAGATCGGCTCGGATCAGCTTGGCGTCCGCGAGGGTGGCGAAGGAGAAGTCGGCCTTGTAGAGATTGGCCCCCGTGAAGTCGGCCCCGGTGAGGTCGGCGCTGACGAACTGGGCCCGCATGACGCCCATCGACTGGTTTCCCGGATCGGCCCCGATGTTGGCGTTCGCCAGCGTGGCGCCATTGAGCCTGGCCTTGCGCAGGTACCCGATGATCCGGGTATCCCGGAGGTCCGCCTCCCGCAGATCGGCAGCTTCCAGGATGGAGGCGAAGAGGCTCGCGCCCCGCAGGTTGGCTCGGCGAAGATCGGCCCGACGCAGGGTGGTGACATCCATGTTGGCGCCGGCAAAGACCGCGGCGGTCGCGATGGCATCGGTGAAGTCGCACGAGAACAGCTGGGCCCCGCTCAGGTTGGTGCCCTCCAGCCGGGCACCGGTCAGATTGGCCTTGCGGAAGTCCACGGCCGTCAGGTCCAGCCCGCTGAGGTCCAGGCTGCTCAGGTCAGGGATTGCCGGAGCGACGACCTCTGCCAGGTAGGCCTTGATCTGCGGGACGGTCCGCAGCGATTCGGCCGGCGGGCGCATCGCGCGGATGCCCTCGCTGGCGCCCATGGCCGGCATGGCTCCGGGATCCTGGGCCTGCAGTGGTAATGCGGCACCGAGCAGGAAGGCCAGCAGCCGTCCCCTCGGCACCGCCATAAACACGCGCCGGTTCCGGGTCATGGGACCTCCTGCACGGCAAAAGGAAGGGGACCGCGAGAGGACCCGCGGCCCCCGGAGATGCGCTGGGCCCACGGTTACTCGCTGGGTTTCACGGCCGGCCGACCGGGGGCGATCTTCCCGTCGGCGCGGCCTTTGATGTACAGGTACATCCGCTCGATCTTGTCCATTTCGAGACCCAGGGCGCACCAGGCCGGCATCCCCTTGTCGGGGCGGCCGGCGCACACCGTCATGATGAAGACTTCCTTGGTCGGGATCGGGCCGTCGTCCTTGAGTGACACAATCAGCGCCGGGGCGAAGGAGCTGCCCACCGCGTACTCGCCGTGGCAACGGGCGCAGTTCTCCTCGAACTGCTTCCAGCCCTGGTAGGTGTCGTTGTCCACGGTATCCCTGGGGGCCCGGTGATACTCATCGCGTATTTCCTGGGCAGCCGCACCGGTGGCCAGCAACGCCAGACCGGCACAACCGAGCAGGGCCGCGCGGCAACTCCGGCGCAACACGGACGTGATCATCGGGGAGCGGGTTCCTTTCCAGAAGTGGGCGACGGACGGGCACCGGCTGGGTCCACGGCCATTACCGGGATGGCAAGCCGTTGGCGGACCCGGTGGAGGGGTCGGCTGCGAGCGGAAGCAGGGGGATGCCGTAGCTCTCGAGGACGGCGCGGATATCGGGGGCCTTGGCGGTCAAGAACCGCTCCAGACTGTCCTTCAGGGCGCGATCGCGGCGGCGGACCGCCAGGCCCATGTTGTAGGTCATCGGGGTCTGCGAGGCGGTGTCATCGGGGATCGAGGTCATGGTCAGGGGGATCCCGAGCTGCTTGGCGTAATAGCCCGCGATCGGGCCCCACACCATGGCCACATCCACGGTGCCATCGACCAGCGCCTTGATGATGTCCTCGGGATGGTCCCGGCCGCCGCTGAAGGCCGTCCCGAAGCCGACCAGGTTGCCGACCACCCCGTGGTGGGAGAGCACCATGGCCGGGGGGCTGTTCTCGGCATCGTTGGCGTACAGGTGGACGCCGATCTTCATGGTCTTCAGGGCCGGGTCATCGAGATCGACCACCAGATGCGGCGCATCGGGGCGCTGGGCGAAGACGTAGCTGGCCTTGTAGTAGGGGCGGGTGACTCCGGCCATGTCGAAGCCGACCAGCGCCGGCGCCTGCATGACGACGTCACAATACTGACCGTTCAGGGCCCGGCTGAAGAGTCCCCGCGGGGCAGCCCACCAGACGTATACCAGCTTGCTGTTCCAGGCCTGGGCCAGCAGTTCGGCCAGCTTGTTCTCATACCCTTCCCCGGCGCTGTTGGAAGAAGGGAGGTTGTCGGGGTCGGCGCAGACCCGTAGAATGCCGGGCTCCGCGGGGGCGGGCCGCTGGGCGGCGAGGGGTGGGGCGGTGAGCAGGCCCAGCAGGGCCAGCACGCTGCGGTGGTGGGTGATGGTCATGACCTCAAGAACTCCCTCTGGCCAAGCGACCCGGCCCCGCGGCCGGTCAGGCCGTCGATTGCGGAAGGCGTCGGCTAGGACGACACACAGGGGCGGGTCAGCGACCCACCCCTGTGGTTCAAGCTAGAGCATTGTGCGACGTGATCGTAGGGGTGGGCCGAAACCCACCCCTACCCGGATTCGGTTACAGCCCGAAGACGGTAAGCACGCCACCCTGGGTCGAGAACTGACCCGCGTCGCCGAAGGCGCCAAGCGCGCCCAGGCCGGCGGTCGGATCCTCAGCGCCGATACCAGCGGCGACGCCGATGCCCGCCCAGCCGCCGATGCCCGAAAGCACCGCGACGTACTGCTTCCCATCGGGACCCTTGTAGGTCATCGGGTTGCCGATGATGCCCGAGGGGGTCTTGAACTTCCACAGCAGCTTGCCGGTCTTCTGATCAACCGCCTTCAGCCAGCCTTCCATGGTGCCGTAGAAGGCCAAGCCGCCGGCGGTGGTCGCCACGCCGCCGTAAGCGGCGAGGTTTTCCTTGATCTCCCAGACCACTTTGCCGGCCATGGGATCCCAGGCGAGGAAGCGGCCACGGTGGCCGCCGGGGCCCGGGAACATCCGCACGATCGCGCCGACGTACGGCTGACCGCGGGTGTACTTCACTTCAACGCCCTCATAGTCCATGCAGATGTGGTTCGCGGGGACGTAGAAGTAGCCGGTGATCGGCGAGTACGCCGCCGGCTGCTGATCCTTGAAGCCGATGGCGGCGGGGCAGATGCCTTCGCCGTTCTTCTTCGAGGTGGTGCCGTAACGCGGATCCTTGACCGGAACGCCCGTGGTCACGACGCCTTCCACCGGAGTGCCGGTGCCGGCGTTCTTGGCCCAGTTGATCGGGCCAAAGGCGTTGGCCACGATGACCTTGCCGTTGGTGCGGTCGACAGTGTACCCGATGCCGTTACGGTCGAAGTGCGCCAGCAGCTTCTGGTCGCCCTTCTCGAACAGGATGTCCTCGTTGACGCCGTCATAGTCCCACTCGTCGTGCGGCGTCATCTGATACGCCCACTTCGCCTTGCCCGTCTCCGGGTTGCGGGCGAAAATGGTCATGGACCACTTGTTGTCGCCCGGGCGCTGGTCAGGATTCCAGGTGCCGGGGTTGCCGACGCTGTAGTACAGCAGGTTCAGCTCGGGGTCGTAGGAGTACCAGCCCCAGGTGGTGCCGCCGCCGTGCTTCCACTCGTCGCCCTGCCAGGTGGACACGCCGAGGTCCTTGCCCTTGTGCGACGGATAGTTCACGTTCGCGTCGCCTTCGATGCCGACTTCGGAGTCCGGACCGGTGCTGTACATGGTCCAGAGGTGCTTGCCGGTGTTGGCATCGAACGCCGAGATGCGGCCGCGGACGCCGAACTCACCACCGGAAATACCGGTCATCACCATGTCCTTGATCACGATCGGCGCGACGGTGATGGTAGCGCCATCCTTGTACCCGACCGCTTCGGTCTGCGACGGCGACTGGGACGGATGCTGCACCGCCCACAGCTGCTTGCCGGTCTTCGCGTCGATGGCGACCAGATCACCCTGCAGCGCGTTGATGTAAATCTTGCCGCTGGCGTGATAGGCGGTGCCACGGTTCACGAGGTCGCAGCAGGCGATTGGAATCGCGTCCGGGTTGTTCTTCGGCGTGAACTTCCAGATCTGCGGCGCGCCTTCCTTGGCGAGATCGAGCGCGTACACGAGGTTCGGGAACGAGGTGTGCACGTACATCACGTTCCCGATGACGAGGGGGTTGCCCTCGTGACCGCGGAGCGTCCCCGTCGAGAACGTCCAGGCGGCCTTCAAGCTGCCGACGTTCGCGGTGGTGACCTGCGCCAGCGGGCTGAAGCGCTGGAGGCTGTAATCCCGGCCGGGCATCTGCCAGTCGCCTTCCGGAGCGTTGCGCGTCCACGCCCCCGACCGCGCCTGGGCATAGGCCGACGGCGCGAGCAGGGTCAACCCTGCCGCGACGAGCCCGCCAGACAACATCTTGCGGGTGATACGGTTCATATGATGACCTCATGATGAAGGGTGACAGCGGTCCTCTCGGCCCGCTGACGGCGCGGGGTGTCACCAGGTGCTCGCGCCGGCGTTTGCGCGCGTTCCCCCAGAACTCCCCGAGTTTCCTGCCCTGCACCTGCACCTGCACCTGCACCTGCATGAAACACCAACGGCCACCCGCAGACTCTGCTGATGGCCGTTTACCTGCCGGCGTTCCTCCCGACCTGATTCGTCATACCAGTCTCCTTGCGAGACGAATGACAATTCAACTCGGCGGGCCAACGCCAGTCTACACCACGGCCGCCGCCCCAGTAGCCGCTTGTGGCCTGGGGACGCGGATCACCAATCAAACCGATGTCGAAGCGGAACAATCGCAACTGAAGCCCTCACCTCAGGCACGGCGCCAGCCCCGGGATGTCCGGGACCCTGGTGGACTAGGAGTTCGCGGTTTAGGAGATACGGGCTTGTTATCGGTCGGGGGTGGGGTTCCCCGACTGTTGCGGCCCCACCGGATCACGCTGGTAGTACCGTCGGGCCGGGAAAGTGTTCCAGATCGCCGACCCCCGTAGAAGCAGGGGGCCAGTATACAGCCCCCCGAACAGGCTGTCAATGCGATACTTGAGGCCGGCCCCTGGGCCAAAGGGTCAGGGGCCGACCCCGCTCCAGGACGTACTCACGAGGGCTCCCCGTTCCGAGAAGGGTGTGGCCACCACCAGCCCCTGCCCGCCCAGATGAGCCCGTATCCTCTGGGCCAGATCGCGGGCCGCATCCTCATGCGGTACCAGCCCGTAAACCGTTGGTCCCCAAGAGCTTTGGCCAACACCAAGGGCCCCGAAGCTCGCCATCCGGTCGACCAGCTCCCGGGTGGGGCCGGCCGCAAACGGGCCACCCTGGGCTGCGGCAAACCAGCCTCCGGTGATCTGCTGGACCGTGGTGAGCGCGGCCCCGAAGGCGGTGAGATCGGCGTCGGCCAGCGCCGGCAGCAGCTGCATCAGGACCAGATGGGCCACCCGTTCCACTTCCCGCTCTTCCGGAAGCGGCAGCTGGCGAAATGCTTCCGCCTCCGCGTTCCCGGAAAGGCCAGGCTGGGTCTCCGGGATGGCGATGACCGCGCGCCAGCGGGGGGGAATGGGGAGTCTCGAGATCAGCGGAGCCACTCCCTCGCCCGACAGTCGGCGCCCGCCCTCGAGGACGAACCCGCCCAGCGCGAAGGTCCAGGTCCCGATCGCGGAACGCTGTCCCCGTCCCACCTGCCGGGCCAGGACCTGGGGGTCGGAGGGCAGGCCGTACAGTTCGGCCAGGGCCCGGGCCACCGCCAGGGCCAGCTGGGTGCCGGAGCCGAGGCCGGCGTGCGGCGGGATCACCCGCTGCACCCGGAAGTGGGCCCCGGCCCGCAGCCCGGCCGTGTCGCAGTAGCGGGCCGCGAATTCCAGCACCCGACCGGCATCGGGGCCCTCCGCTGTGAGCCGCTGGTCGGGAGTGACCTCGAGCAGGACCGAAGGCTCGGGCACTGCCGCCCCGATGCCGCCGAAGCGGCGGCCCAGGTGGCCGCGCAGGTCCAGCACCCCGAAGTGCAGCCGGGCCGGGGCCTCCACCGTGACCCGCACCGGACTTCCGTTCGGGGGCTTCACCCGGCCTCCGGGGCCGGCTGTCGCCGCCCCACGTATTCCCGGAGCAGGGTCATGGCTTCGCGCTCCCGCGGGCCCGCCGTCTTGTCGATGATGACCGTGAGCCGTTGGAACTCGCTGTGAATCAGCGCCGGCGCCAGCAGGTGGGTCCGGGTCGCCAGAATGGCCGCCTCCAGCACCGCGTGGCGGGCCCGGTTGAACCCCAGGAATTCCCGCCGCTGGCCGTGTCCCACCACCCGGGTCTCGATCCGGGCCCGGGGCGGCGCGGCGTCGACAGCGACCACTTCCACCTCGCGCCAGGAGCAGGCGGCTTCCAGCACCCGGCCCCGGATCGCAGTGGCTGGAAAACTGGCCAGCTCCGCGATGGCCGGATGCCCGGTCACCGCCTGGGCAAACAGCAGCGCGTCATCGGTCAGGTTGACGACGGCGCCGGCTCCGTTGCCAAGGTTCTGGAAGGTGGTGGTGTCCACGAAGGGCTTGATGACCAGGCGGGCTTCGCCCCACTCGACCCCCATCGGGGCGACGTGGAGCTGATCGGTGGAGTCGAGAGTCGTCAGCAGGGTCTCGATGATCATGGGTCGAGCGAGCGGGAGGCCGGTCCCGACCGGGAGCGGGTCGGGTCACCAGCCTCAGGGAGCGCGAAAAGGGGTCTCATCCAGGGGGTTCCTAGCGCACCAGTTCCGGCGGCGGCGGCTGGATCGCCAGGTCCAGGTCGGGCTGCGCCAGCGGCGCCGATGCTCCGTCGGCCCGGTCGGGGACCCGCTGGCCGCGGCCGCCGGTCAGGAACCAGTCGAGCATCCGGTAGCCGTACTCGGTCAACACCGACTCGGGATGAAACTGCACCCCCACGATGGGCAGCGAGCGGTGGCTTACCGCCATGATCTCGCCGTCCTCGGCGGTGGCCGTGACCTCCAGCTCCGGCGGCAGTGATTCCGGAGCGATGACCAGCGAATGATACCGGGTCGCGACGAGCGGGCTGGGGAGTCCGCTGAAGAGAGACGTGCCCCGGTGCTCGATGCGCGAGGTCTTCCCGTGCATCGGCCGTGCGGCCCGGACGATCTCCGCGCCGAACGCTGCCCCGATGGCCTGGTGGCCCAGACACACGCCGAGGATCGGGATGCCGGGCCCCAGCGTGCGGATGACCTCGATCGAGACCCCGGCCTCACGCGGGGTACACGGGCCGGGCGAGATGATGATGTGGCTCGGCGCCAGGGCCTCCAGCTGCTCGACGGTGAGCGCGTCGTTGCGGTGCACGGCGGCCTCCCCTCCCAGCTCCCGCACATAGCGGGCGAGGTTGTAGACGAAGCTGTCGTAATTGTCGATGAGCAGGATCATGGAGTGGCCACCGCGCCGGCCAGCGCAGTCATCAGCGCCAAGCCCTTGTCGAGTGTCTCCTGGTATTCGCTCTCCGGATCCGAGTCGGCCACGATGCCGCCACCGACCGAAAAAGTGACCCGGCCGCCGGCCGCGACCAGGGTCCGGATCACGATACTGGTATCCATCGCGCCGGTCAGGCTCAGGTAGCCGATCGCACCGCAGTAGACCCCGCGGCGGGTCGGTTCCAGTTCGGCGATGATCTCCATGGCCCGGACCTTGGGGGCGCCGGTGATCGACCCGCCGGGAAAGGCTGCCGCCAGCAGGCTGGTGGCATCGGCCCCGGGGGCGAGCTGTCCTTCGACGGTGGAAACCAGGTGATGCACCGTGCGATGCTGCTCCAGCCGAAACAGCTCCGGAACTCGCACGCTCCCCGGCCGGCAGACCCGCGACAGGTCGTTCCGCAGCAGATCCACGATCATGAGATTCTCGGCCCGATCCTTCTCGCTCTCCAGCAGGGCCCGGGCCAGTGCCGCGTCATGCTGGGGCGAGAGGCCCCGCGGCCGGGTGCCCTTGATCGGTCGGGTCGCGACCGTTCCCCCGGGATCCAGCTGCAGGAACCGTTCAGGTGACGCGCTCGCCACCGCCACGTCCTCGAATTCCAGGTAGGCCGCGAAGCTGGCGGGATTCACGGTGCGCAGCCGGCGGTACAGGTGCCAGGGGTCCTCTTCCAGCGGCGCCTCCAGCCGCTGGGAGAGATTGGCCTGGAAGATGTCGCCGGCGACGATGTAGTCCCGCACCCGGGTGACCGCATCCAGGTAGCCGCGATGGGTGAACGTGCTGCGGAGCCCGATGCCCAGCCCGCGGTCGGTACCGGCCAGCGGAAAGGACGGTGCCGTGGCGCTCCGGCGGACGCTCGGGAAGTGGCGTCCCGCGGCGCCGCCGGTGGGGCCCGCGAGCAGGCGCTTGACCCATGCCAGTCGCTCCGCGGCCCGGCCGGCGCGAGCACCACCGGACTCCGGGATCCCGGTGGAGATCAGCCAGCAGCGCCCGCGCTGGTGATCCCAGGCGAGGACCCAGTCGTACAATCCCAGGACCGCATCCGGCAGCGCCAGGTCGTCGTAGCGCGGTGCCGGCAGCCGCTCCAATATCGCGCCGTAGTCATAGGCAAGGTACCCGGCGAGGCCACCCTGGAACGGGGGCAGGTCGGGAATGGGGGCGGTGGGGAACCGGGCGAGCAGGGTCCGGGCCTGATCGAGCGCGGTCGGAGTCCCGCGGCCCCGGGTCCGGATCACCGCCGCAGGCGCGGCCGAGATAAAGGAGTAGCGGCCCAGTCGGGTCGGATCCTGGGCGCTATCCAGAAAGAGGAGGTGCGGCTGGCCCAGCAGTCGGGCGGTGGTCTCGACCGGATCCGGTCCGGGAATCAGTTCCTCGACCAGCGGCAACGCGCTCACCGGGGGCGCTTTCCCGGTGGCTTCGAGGTTGGGCGTAGCCGGGTCGCTGCCGTCGGCGTCGGCGCGACTGGCCGGCGGGGGCCGGGCTTGAAATGCTCGCGGCGGGGATCGTCCGGCGGCGTGAGGTATCCCCAGTCGAGCTGTCCCTCCTGGCGGTAGGACTTGCCGAGGTCCAGTGCCAGGCGGGCGCGGGCCAGTTCCTTGCCGAGGTAGAAGGCGTGGGCAGGGTTTTCGACGCCCAGCTGGTCGAACAGCTGCTGGATGTCGGTCCCGCGGAGGAACTGCCGGTTATTGAATATCGTGATCGCTTCGGCATCGGCGAAGATCCGGAAATTCGGATCGGTCACCCGCTGGTGCAGATCGAGGAGCTCGGCCTCGGTGTAGCGGAGCAACCGCGCATCCTTGATGGTCAACAGCCGGTCGTCCACGTGCTTCGGGAGGGCTCGCTGGCGGACCGCGTAGTACATCAGCCGGCGGGCGATGTCGATCTCCCGTACCGCCCCCCGGGCCCAGGGAATGACCTCGGTGGTGAGGACCGCCTTGACCCCGGCCTCCTCCGCCACCGCGATCAGCATGGCGTTGACGCCGGTCGAGTCGGCACTGGTCAATTCGGTGAGGTTACCGACGCCCATCATCTGGGGCACCCCAGGGTAGCGGCGGCTCACCTCGGCGAAACGTTCCAGGGAGGCGAGGAACCCGAACCCGATCGGCTCCAGGATCGGATCGAGGAGATAACTGACCCCCGCTCGTTCCAGCGCCGCGATGGTGGGGTCGAGCGTCTCGAGACTCGCACCGGAGTCCGGGATCACCACCGCCCGGGCCCCGCTGCCGGCAAGATCCCGCACCACCTCCCGATTGCTGCCGTTGATGCTCAGGACCCAGGTGGCGCCGGCCGCCACCGCGGTCCGGATTTCCTCTGGCTCCATCGAATCCACGCTGACCTGGTGGCCCGAGGCCCGCAGCGCACCGACCCGGTCCGCCAGCGCCGGGAAGGCGAGGCCGGGAGTACACCCCACATCGATCACATCGGCCCCGGAGGCGCGGTAATAGTCCGCTTGGGAGAGGATGGCCTGCTGGCTCAGCTTGGCAGCGTTGTTGATCTCCGCCAGGATGGCGATGTCGTGGCCACCGTACTCCGGGGCTCGCGCCGCGGCGCCGAAGTACGCCGGCAGATCGCGCAGGTCCTTGGGGCCCCTGGCCACCGGCACCCCGACCTGCTGCTGCAGCAGGTCGGGGTCGCCCTCCACCAGCCCCGGCAGCAGGACCAGGTCGGTTCCGGGGGGGACGGCGAGAAATTTCGCGATCCATGCCGGGGTCATCAGGGCCGCCACGGTGATCTTCATGACGGCGATCTCGACCCCGAACGGCGGTTGCATCTCGGCTACTACACGCCGCAAGGCTGGTTCGGCCAGCTTGCCGGTGACCAACAAGACCCGGCTCGGCGGCCGCCGGGCCGGGGTCACTTCGGATCGCCTCCGCGGACCCACTTGTTGGGCGTGCCTTCCAGCGCGCCCCCGGTCGGCTTCCACAGCACCGTGTCCTCGATCTTCCGGGCCAGCTCCCAGTCCTTGTCGGTGATGCCCCCCGCGGAGTGGGTCTGGAGCTTTACCCACACCTTGGCCCAGGTCACGGTGAGATCGGGGTGGTGGTAGCCGGCTTCCGCGAGGAATCCGATGGTGTTCACCAGCGCCAGGGTGGTGAGCCAGCCATCAGTCTTGAACTGACGCCGGATCCAGCCGTCCTCATAGTACCAGCCAGGCATCGCACTCAGTCGCTGGGCGATCTCGGCGTCGGTGTAGGTAGGTTCCTTGACGGTCATGGCGGGGACTCCTTCAATGAACGGGAGGGAGGGGAGGCGCGCCGCGGCGGGGCCTTGGAGCTGGTCGAGGGCGGCGGGGTTACATGACATCCCCGCCGTTGATCATGATCATCTGGCCGGTCATGTACCGGGCGGCGTCCGAGGCCAGGTAGATGGCCGCCGAGGCCACGTCATCCGGCGTGCCCCAGCGTCCCAGCGGAATCTGTCGGGTCACCGCGTCCCGGAAGCTGACGGGGGCCTCCTGCCCGAACGCGGTCTCGATCCAGCCGGGGCCCAGGATGTTGACCCGTATCGCGGGCGCGAGCGACCGGGCCAGGGCCCGGCTGTAGCTCAGCACTCCACCCTTGATCGCGGCGAACAGCTCCGGATTCTCGCCGCCCATGCCCTGCAGGACCCGGTCCCACGACATGTTGATGATGACCCCGCCGGTGGGCTGGTCCCGCATCAGGTCTGCCGCGGCCCAGGAAGCCATCATGGTCCCGATCAGGTCGACGCGCAGCAGGAGCTCCAGCTTCTCGTCGCGCGGCAGACTGGCCCCGTGCCCGGTCAGCACATCGGCCCCGGCGTTGTTGATCCAGGCGTCCACCCTGCCGAGGGACTTGCGGATCGTCCCGAGCAGGGTGGCCAGGTCGGCCTGGGAGCTGATGTCCACCTGGGCCACGAAGGCCTTGGCGCCGGTCGCCTCCGCCTCGCGGGCGGTGAAGGCCGCGCCCGTCGCATTGGCCCGATAGGTCAGCAGCACGTCGGCGCCGGCCCGGGCCGCCGCCAGGGTGATGGCCCGGCCGATGCCGCTGGACCCTCCGGTTACCACCACGTGCTTTCCCTGCAGGGTAATCGTGGGGGGCGGGGCGTCGTTGTCCTGGCTCATGATCCGGCATAACATACCGGACCCGGGCCCCCGTTCAAGGGAGAAGGCGCGTGCGACTGCTGGTCAGTGTGCGGAGCGCGGACGAAGTCGAGCCGGCGTGGCAGGGTGGGGCGGATATCGTGGACGCCAAGGAATCCGGGACCGGGTCGCTGGACCCGGTGTCTCCCGAGGTGCTGCGGGCGATCCGGGCCCGGCTGCCACTGGACCGGCTGCTGAGCGTCGCGCTGGGCGACCTGAGCGATCGGGATCAGGTGGACCGTCGGCTGGGAGAGCTCACCGTGCCGGTCGACTTCCTGAAACCCGGCTTCGGTGGCGCCGGCACCGCTCGCGCCGCCGAGCTGCTGGAACGGGTGGTCGAGCGGGCCACCGGAGTGCCCGGGAGTCCCGCTGTGGTCGCGGCCGGGTACGTCGATTTCAGCGCGGCCGCGGCGCCCTCCCCCGCCACGATGGTGGAGCTGGCGTGCGGCTGCGGCGCGGTCGGCCTGCTGCTCGACACCTTCCAGAAGGACTCCGGCAACCTGTTCGCCTATATCACCGACGAGGAACTGTCGGTGCTCTCCCGCCGGCTGAGCGCGGCCGGGCGTTTCCTGGCGCTGGGCGGCGGGTTGGGACCGCGGGAGGTGGAGCGGGTGCGGGACACCGGGGCGGCCATCCTGGGCGTTCGCGGCGCGGCCTGCGAGGGCGGTCGGGGGGGTGTCCTGGCGGCCGCGCGGGTCCGCGACCTGGCGAATCGGGTCTTCGCGATGCCTGTCGCGCGCGGCTGACCAGCGCTCAGGGTCAGGATGCCGTCAGTCGATCGAAGAGTCCGTCGCCCGCTGCCTCCACCACCCGCCACCGCAGGCCCCGGGGCAGGGCCCGGGTGAAGTAGCGGTCCACCAGGTCCAGTCCGCCCGAGACCGGCTTGAGCAGCACCAGCTCGGTTGCTCCGAGCAGGGTGGCCAGGTACGCCGCCAGGCTGTCACTGGTGACCTCCCAGGAGTGGGGCAGTTCGTCGGCCGCCCGCAGCCATCGAAACGGTGCCAGGACCGGCACCAGGCCGGCGGCGTGGGCCTCCAGCACCGCGGGCCGGTCTTCCACCACCGTGGCGCGCGGGATCCGGTCCGCCAGCGCGAAGGCGTACTGATCCATGGCCAGGATGGCCATCCAGTGGGCGGCGCTGGATGAGAGTCGATGCTCCCGATCGAAAGCCCGCACCCGCTCCGCGAAGGGCCCCCCTCCCGGCACCACCACCATGGGCCGGGTGGCCGCGGCGCGGGCGAGTGCGTGGCCCACCGATTCGAGTCCGGCCGCTGGCCCCAGCAGGCCACCGCCCACCTTGACGACCACCAGGCCCGGCGTCATGGCCGAACCGGCGACCGGTCGCCCGCCACTCGATCCGGGTTTACCTTGTGCGTCGGTATACCGATGGAACTCATACCCGTCCTCGACCTTCTCCGCGGCCAGGCAGTCCACGCCCGCCGGGGTGCGCGGCTGCGTTACCAGCCGGTGCAATCCGTTCTGCTGCCCGGCAGCGCGGGGGACGCCATCGCCCTGGCGCGGGCCTATCACACGATGCTGGGCGCCTGGCGCTGCTACATCGCCGACCTGGACGCCATTGAAGGCTGGGCTCCGCAGACCAAGCTGATCGAGGCCCTGGCGGAACCGGAGCACGCCTTCGGACCCGGACTGATCGTGGACGGCGGCCTCACCACGGCCCGGGCGGCCTCGGTGCTGCTCGAGGCGGGTGCGGGGTCGGTGTCGGTGGGACTGGAGACGCTGCGCGGCTTCAAGGACCTCCGCAAGATCGTGGAGGCGGTCGGGGGCGAGCGGGTCATCTTCAGTCTCGACCTGATGAACGGCCGGCCCATCCAGCGCCGGACCGGGCGGGTGGCCAGCGAGGAAGCCGTGGTGATCGAACTCGCCGCCCGGGCGGCGGATGCCGGGGTGTCGGCGGTTCTGGTGCTGGACCTCGCGGTAGTCGGCTCCTCGGCCGGGCCCCGCCACCTGGACCTCATCGACGGGCTCAAGCGGCTGCTCGGGCTGCCGGTGTATTCCGGAGGCGGGGTCCGTTTCCAGGCCGATCTCAGGCTGCTGGAAGAGGCGGGCTGTGACGCCGCTCTGGTCGGGACTGCGATTCACAGCGGCGCGATCGGCCCCGGTGGTGCCGACACCGGGGAACACATCGTGGTCGAGTAGCCGCTCAGTCCCCCACGGCCAGGCGGTAGGTGGCCGACTGCCCGAAGCTTTCCTCCACTTCCATCTCGATCGCCGTCAGGTTCCGGAGTCCGATGGTCAACAGCTCATCGCGGGTGCGATGAGCGAAATACTGGGCCAGCATTTCGGCGGTGGTGTTCTCGATCGGGACCATGGCACAATCGACCACGGGGAAGCTGTAGGTGTGCTCCCCGAAGTAATCCACGTGGCGGTGGCGCCCGCCATCCCGGAAGCCCAGCTTGGGGTTCTTGAGGGGCAGCAGCACCTTGTGGTCGATTTCATCGACCAGCTTGCGGACCGCTTTCTTCAGGATCGAGAAGTCCACCACGAACATGGTCTCGTCGTCGACGCTGCCCTCCACCGTGACGCCGACCCGGTAGTTGTGGCCGTGCAGGGTCTCGCACTGATGGCCCCGGAAGGTGATGAAGTGGGCCGAGCTGAAGACCAGGTAGTCCTTGCTGACGGTCACCCTGAAGTCACTGCGCACGGCGGGTCCTTGGAGCGGGAAGTGTTTCCTGCAGCAGTTCCACCAGCACGGCGGCGGCCACCAGGTCGGCAGTCGTCCCGGGATTGCGGGTATTCTGCGCGTCTCTGAGCGCGGCGTCAAACGCGGCGACCGCTTGCCGCCCCCCGGCGCTGCGCACTCCTCCCGACCGCAGTACTTCCCCGGCCTCCTGGCTCACGGCGGCCGCGGCGTCCAGGCCCAGCTTCCGGGCGATCAGGGTGTCCGGCTGGTCGGCCAGCAACACCAGGAAAGCTTCCACGATCGCCGCATCCCAGTCGAGGCCGTCCTGCCGGGCCCGTGCCAGCGCGGGCGCTCCCAGGCCGAAGGTGATCTGGTAGTCGGCCGCGTATTCCGCGGCCACCAGGTCACGGTCGGCGGCCAATCGCATCGCTTCCCGCAGTGACACCTCGGGTTCCCCCGCCACATCCTGGGCCTCAGCCCGCCCCAGGCCCCCTGGGTTGGTCTCGCGGATCGCCTGGTACACCTGACGGGCATCCTCAACCGTGGTCTCGCCCAGCACCCGCGCCAGCGCGTCCCGCAGCGCGCGGGATGATGCGATCGCGGCCGCGCGAGCCAGCGGGGTGAGCAACAGGATGATCCCCAGATTGGTGTTGGCCCTGGTCCGCCCCCGGGTGGCGCGAACCGCAGCCAGGATGGTTTCTCCGAGCGGCCTGACCCCGGCCTGACCCAGCTCGGGCCCGATGGCTTCAGCGCTGACCCGGAAGTCCTCGTAGTTCATGTGCCGGAACGGCCCTCCCGGGGCCACATTGCCCGGTTTGGGCGCGCTGACCTCGAGCAGGCAGGCCCGGGTCACGAGTCGGGCGAGTTCGGTCGGCCTCAGGGCGGTCACGGGGTCTGTCACAGGTCCAATGCAGGCGACAAGGGAAGCTCAGCGCAAGGTTGCCGGAGGGGCGAGGTCGAGGGGAACCGGACCTGCGCAGAGCTTCCTTAGGAGGCCAGCAGCTGGTCTACCACCGCACCGGCGACATCGACGGTGGTGGTTGCCTGCAGCCCTTCCCAACCGGGAATGCCGTTCACCTCCAGCACCTGCACCGTGCCTTCACGCTCGGGCAGCAGGTCGACTCCGGCGTACTCCGCTCCGACGGCGGCCGCGGCACGGACCGCGAGGGCGGCCCATTCGGCGCTCAGCTCGACCGGTTCGACGCTTCCGCCCCGGGAGAAGTTGGTGCGCCAGCCCGGTGCCGACCGCTGCATGGCCCCCACCACCCGGCCACCGACCACGAAGACCCGGAGGTCGCGGCCCTCGTGCGGCACGAAGCGCTGGAGATAGTACACGCCGCGTACGGTCTCGAGGACCCGGAAGACCCGCCAGGCCATGTCTTCATCACTGACCCGGGCCATCCCCAGTCCCATCGAGCCGAACAGCGGCTTCACCACCACGTCCTCCAGACGCCGGAAGGCCTCGAAGGCCGCGTCCGAGGTCTCGCACACCACGGTCTCCGGGGTCGGCAGCCCCGCCTGCTCCAGCAGCGCCGAGGTCCAGGCCTTGTCCACGGTCCGTTCGATGGTTCGGGGCGAGTTCATGATCCGGACCCCCTGGCCCTCCAGGCGATGGAGGGTGTCCACCCGGAAGATGATCTGTTCCAACGAGCCGCCGGGGATGATCCTGGGGAGGACGGCCCGCACTCGGGAAAGGTCGATGCCGCGGTTACTGACTCCCGACCCGGGCCCGACCCGGTGGACCGTGTCTTCCCAGGGCAGGAGCAGGGGCTCCAGGCCCCGGGCCCGTACCGCGCGTTCCAGTTCTGTGGTGTGCCAGCCGGTGCTGGAGGCGAGGATGACCACCTGCATGGGGGAGGGGGAGGCTGGACCAGGCGGCGTGACGCCGCCTGGTCCCGCCGGCGCTTCAGGGATGCGACGTGATATGCCCGACCAGAGCGGCCAGTCCGCCGGTGGCGAAGTTCGGCAGATCTCCACCTACCGCCTTGAACCCATCGGTGGCAGTGCCGGCCGTCCGGGCCGCGGCGTTGGGGAAATACAGCTTGGCCTGCCGGTACAGGGCCGCCGGCGTGCCGTCCAGGTTCTTGCCGAACCTGGTGAGCTCGGCCCGGGTGAAGCCGATCTGCGCGGCATGCTGTACGACCAGCGGGATGTGGGTCTGCGCGTAGTAGGCCTCGAACGCGGCCGGGTCCTTGGGCTGATTGTAGAGCACCGTCACGAACGCGGTGGTGTCTCCGCTGAGCAAGGCCGTGTTGTCGCTGGTCTCCTCACCGACCATCGCGATCAGCCCACCGGTAGCGAATTGCGCCAGATCGGCGCCCACCGCCTTGAAGGCCGGGGTGCCAACGCCGATCTCCAGCGCGGCCATGCTCTTGAACCACAGGACGGCCTGCCGGTAGTAGGTCGGCGCCTGGCCATCCAGGGTGGCGTCGAACTTGGTCAGCTCGGCACCGACGAAGCCGATTTCCGGGGCCTTCTGGTTGACCAGGGGAATGTGCTTCTCCCAGTAGTACTTCTCGAAGTCGGCCGCGCTCTTGGGCGTGTTGTAGATCACCGTCACGAAGGCCATCGGCTCGGCCTTGGGCGGGGTGGGTGTCTCCGCCGGCTTGTCGGCGGGCTTGGAGCAGCCGGTGAGGGCGGCCAGCAGGATTGTCGCGGTCAGGGTGGCACGATGCATGGGATGGTCCGGGGCTTGAGGGTAAAGGGATGAGGAGTCGGCCGCAGCCGGGCTCCCCGACTATTCGGGGTACAACGACCGCTTCAGCACTTCGACGTTGACCTTGCCGGCATGGTGGGTCCGTCCCGAGGTCGTGCTGGTCAGCCAGACCTCCGCCGGGCTGAACAGCAGCGGATCGATCTTGTAGAAGTCCTTGTCGTAGCGCTCGAAGATCTCGTAGAACGGGGTGCCATAGTCCTTCGAGGCGCTGGCCGGGAGCTTCGCCGCCAGTGCCGCCAGCTCGGTGTCCCCGGCTCGAACCGTGTAATGGGCCTGACCGCCGTACAGGATGCAGTCGTTGGTCCGACCGATGCCCCTGAGATCGTTCTTGGCCACCGTCGCGATCGGGGCGCTGCCGATACCGCTGACCACCTGGCGCACGTCGAAGCCGAGGGTTTCCATCTTGTGCAGCCCGGTCTCGAGGATCCGGGCCGAAATCTGGGTTCCCCCCGCCAGACTGGCGGTCGGCGCCACCACGAAGGTGAGCTGCGCCGGCGAGAGATTCGACTTGCGAGCCACATAGGCCGCCACGGCGTCGCTGGGGAGCTCGCGGCCTTCCAGCACCAGCACCCCGCAGCTGGCCTGTTCTTCATAGCCCAGCTTCTCGAACAGCTCCTTCTCGACCCGGGCGTGAGCCCGCAAGGGCCCCGAGCCCATGGCGAAGAACTTCTCGACCTGGATGGCCCACCCGGCGTACTGGGACGCCATGCAGGACGTAGCGGGATGGTCGGTCCGGACCTGGACCCCGGCCCAGTTCTCGCCGCCGAGCACCAGCGGTGCGTACTCCACGTCGCCCAGGCCGCCCATGCAGATCTCGCTCAGCAGCAGCCCGGCATTGAGTCCGCCATCCACCTGAACGCCCGCGTCGATGACCCGGGCGCCTCCCGGCAGACTCGCCACCGCAATCCGGAGCCCACTGGCTTCCTCGGCCATCACGTCGGCGAGGTCACGGGCCCGCTCATTCATGTTCAGGGAAGTCATCCGTCCATTCCTCTGAGGAGCCCGGCGCGCCGAAGCCTCGCGGGCCGCAGAAGATAAGCGGAAACCGGGGGTATCGGGAGGATGGCGGGAGCGGCGGAGTCAGTCGGGAAGGAGGATCAGGATCTCCCCGCGTCCTCCGTTGGCGAGGTCGCCCATGGAGCGCCGAGCCCGGAGGTCACCCGCCGACAGCGACGCGAACGGACCGGGGAGGCCCCGCCAGGCCCGGGCCAGCAGCCGCAGGATGGGCACGACCTGTACCCCGCAGTCGTTGAACGTGGGCAGCAGCGCGGCCGGTGGCCGCCGCAGCAGCAGGGTCCCCCGCCGCATCGCCAGACCGGCGTTGCGGCCCACGGCGCCGCCCACCGCGATGGTGCCCGCGACCATGCGGGAGGCGCAACAGTCGCCGACGTCGCCATCGATGATCAGGGTTCCCCGCCGCATCCGGTCGCCGGCCCGGGCCCCCGCGTTCCCCGACACCACCAGGACACCACCGCGCATGCCCTGGTGATCTCCCGGTGCCGCGGCCGCGAGGAAGTCACCGGCGTGCTGGTGGACATGCAGCAATCCGCCCTGCATTCCCGAGCCGGCGTAAGCCCCGGCGCTGCCTTCGACCTCGATGGTGCCACCACACATCCCAACGCCCAGCCAGGCACCCGCGTTTCCCCGGAGGCGGATGCTGCCCTGGGTCATGGCCTCACCGATCCGGTCCAGGCGCGATCCATCGCCTTCGATCACCAGCTCCGGTCCGGGGTCTCCCGCGAGCTTGAAGACCGCGTCCACCCGCAGGGACCGGTTGCCGCTCGCCAGCGGCAGCGCCGCCACCTCGGCGCGGCTCCTCCCCGCGATCCGGTCGGGGGTCAGCGGCGACAGGTCCACCCGCTCGGGCGGTACCGCTTGCAGGGTGAGGCGCAATCCGGGCATCAGGCCATGATCTCCCGGAGCCGGAAGTGGTACTTGCCGAGCTTGCCGCCGTAATTCCCCGCGGTGATGCGATGAATCCCGCGGGCGCTGCCCAGCCCGACGACCGCGTCGATCCCGGCCCGCATGGCGGCGCTGATGTCCTCCGGGGTCAGGCCGTCGATCACGATCTCCATCACCGACCCGACCTCGGGGCCGAGCGCCGTGTTGGTGATGCCGCGGATGGTGGGGCAGAAGGCGTCGTTGGTGGAGGCAATGAGGGCCTTGTAGCGCGACCCGACCTTGGACCCGGAGCGCACTACTCCGCCGGGAAATGGCATGATCACGTTGGGAATCCGGCGCATGGCGGTGATCGCCGCCTCACACGCGGCCAGGGCGTCCGGCTGGGTGGCGGCCAGCACCAGGAAGTTGCCGCCACCGACCCCACCGACGACGCCGGTGGTCTCTTCGATCACGAACTCGCCGTCCATCACCGGGATGCGCCAGTAGCGCCGGCCCTCGATCAGCTTGGACGCCTGGAAGCCGTCACCGAAGAAGCGCAGATTCTTCCCCAGCGCCACCGGCTCGCCCTCCCGGATGCCGGCGTAGGCCGCGCTGGTCGGCGAGGTGAGTACGCACTGGCCGATCCGCCGCTCCAGCTGTTTGGCGAGCTCCTTGCCCGACATGGCAAACAGCAGGATGGCGATCCCGGGGCGGCCATCAGGTGTCTCGGCCGGGGGGAGTTCCCGCTCGATGCCCGCCTCGCAGCCGCAGGCGATCACCGAGGTGGCAAACCCGGTCGCCGCCTCGGCGGCGTGCCGGGCCCAGGTCGGATTGTGGGCCGTGATGATCACCCGGGTGGCCTTCATGCCGAAGGCCTCCGCGAATTCGTCGTCGATCGCCACGCCGTTACGGATCATGATCGAGCGCGGCAGGGATGAGGGACCACCGCGGCACCGTGGCCGAAGGCGTGCATCTCCTCTTCCGTAATGCGGAGATGATCGGCTCGAATGGTCAGGTACCGCTCACAGTACTCCCGCAACCGGCGCTCGATCCCCCGGTCATAGTCGGGCCGGACCGCGTGATACCGGCCCCAGGTCAATTTCACGATCCGGCCCTGCTCCACCACCAGTTCCCCATCCTTGAAGACGTATTCGGGGGCCGCGAACATCCGCTCCCGGTCAGCGTCATCCCGGTACACCGTGATATCGGCGGCCGCGCCCGGTCCCAGATGGCCCAGGCTGGCGATCCCCAGCAGGCGGGCCGGCGCGGCCCGGGTCAGGATCGCGATCTCGTAGAGGGTGTACTCCCGGTCCAGGGTTCCCAGCGTGGTGAGCGCCTGGGCCGCCGGGTTGATCGCCGCCAGCCGATCCTTGCGGAAACTCCGGTCCATCAGCAGCCGGATGAGGTGGGGATAGCTGGTGAACGGCGCCCCGTTGGGATGATCGGTGGTGAGGAACACCCGCCACGGGTCCTGCACCAGCAGAAAGATCTCCAGGCCGATCGCCCACTGCAGCGCGTTCACGAAGTTCTGGTCCCGGTACTTGAACGGCAGGACGCCGCACCCCGCGTCGCATTCGATATCCATGATCACGAACTTGCCGGGGTTGGCCAGGCCCGAGTTGCGGTGCTGGGCCATGCTGTCCCCCGACGCGGTCACCGTCTGGCCGAACAGCACCTGCCCCACGTCGCAGGTGGCGTTGGGCGTGGCGTTGATGGCCTCGGCGATCCGGGCGGCGGCCGAGGAGAACTTGCGGTCGCCTTCGGTGCCATAGCTGTGGAACTGGATGTGGGTCAGGTGAATCGGCAGGCCTTCCGACGCCTGGATGGTCCCCAGGGTGGTGTCCACGTTGCCCGGCAGGCCCAGATTGCTGCTGTGGACGTGCAGCGGATGGGGCACCCCGAGTTCATGGACCGCGCGGCTCAGCACCCGCAGGATGTCCCGCGGAGTCACCCCGTACCGCGGGTGCTGCTCGTCGAGATCCATCCGGCGCTGGTTGAACTTGAAGGCGGAGATCCCGCCGGGATTGACCACCTTGATCCCGATGCAGTGGGTCGCGTTCAGGATCCAGGCCACGTAATCATTGATGAGCTGCTGTTCCGCCCCGGCGGCCAGCAGCCGCAGCAGGAAGTCGTCACTCCCCAGCATCACGTAGCCACCCTTGTCCACGATCGGCGTGTCCCCCATTTCCATGTGGGCCTGACGCGCGTTGACCGGCAGGATCGCGGGCTCGAAGCAGGCGGTGTAGCCCATCTCGGCGTAGCGGTATCCGGTCGCGAGGGTGCCGGGCGCGGCCCGCCCCGCCGAGGGTCGGGTGATCGCGGTCGCCGCCACCGGATCGGCCCGATGGTCCTCGGGCAGCATCGCCCGCGCGATATTGAGCTTCCCGCCGCCGATGTGGGTGTGCATGTCGATGGCACCCGCCATGACCACCCGGCCCGACAGGTCGATCTCCCGCTCGATCCGGGTCCCGGGCGGCGGGGGCTCGATGATCACCCCGTCCCGGACGAAGAGATCGCGCACCACGCCGTCAACCCCGTGGGCCGGGTCGTAGCAGCGTCCGCCCTTCAGCCGAAGCAGCATCGTATGAAAATCCCGGGTCAGGCGGGGGCGGGGAGCGCGGCCTCGATGGCCACGAGGGCCTCGGCCACGCTCGGAAGCGAACGCTGGCGGACCCGCTTGAG
>CALMOP010000183.1 GCA_937871775.1 uncultured Gemmatimonadota bacterium
TATTCGGTGCGCCGCAACAGGCCTACCAGGTGGCGCTCGGGGCGCTCCTCGATCTTCAGGTGTCCTCGGACGGCCAGATCGGCCACCGTGGCGGTAATGTCCCGGAGGTCTGCGGTATTGTCCATGAGGGTCCCGGTCTCGGCGGGAGTGAGCCCCTCCGGCGGCTCGTAGCGCACCACCAGGGGGAGCCGCCGCGGATCGCGTCCCACCCGGCTCCATAGCAGTAACATGCCCAGCAATACCACCGCCGGAATCGTGAGCGGCCAGTTGCTCTCGGCGAAGTCGATGGCGCGCTCGGGCTTGGTGGGTTCCGGCACCGCCCCCTTGTCCCAGCCTACCACGGCGGTCAGCCCCTCGTGGAACTCGAGCCGTCGCGGCATGCTCAGCCGAACGGTGGTCCCCGCCTGGTCCACCCGGGCGTCACGTGCCGTCGAGCCATACACGCCGTTGAATGCGATCGTGCGCACCCCCGTCGCCCGAGCGGGCAGCTCGATCAGGGCCGTCGCCGCCTCGATGGGCTTGTCCCACTCATCCCCGGTGACGTTCCAGTACAGCTCGTCGTGGTCGGGGAAGAAGCGCAGGCCATTCCGGGCCAGGTAATGCAGCACCACCGTCCGGGTGGTATCCTCGGCCCCCGGAACCCAGATCTTGATCTTGAGGTAGTGGCCTTCCCGGCTGCTCTCGATCCGCAACTCGTGGCCGTCGGCATCGGTGGCTCCCAGCAGGTCCACCCGCAGGGTCCAGCTGAATCCCTGGGGCGAGCGGTAGTCGACCGGCAGGGTGCGGTAGATCCCGTTCCAGGCTCCGGTAAACCGGGCGGTGATCGACTCGCGGACATCGACGCCGCCGTCCTCCGTGACCCGGATCGTCGCGTCGAAGTGGCGGATCACGTACGAGTGCTGAGCCGCGGCGGGGGCACCCGCCAGCACCAGCACCAGCGGCAGGGCCGGTCGCATCAGGTCGCGCTCCCGGTGTCGACGGTGGGCGGGGCCGATTCCGAGGGATCCCCGAGTCCGAAGAACTCGCGTGGCGTGAAGCCCATTGGTCCCGCGATCAGGTTGGCTGGGAAGCGGGCGATGGCCGTATTGAGATCGCGGACCACCGCGTTGTAGTAGCGGCGGGCATCCTGCAGCTGATTCTCGATCTCGGTGAGGTTCCGCTGCAGCGAGAGATAGCTCTCCCCGGTCCGGAGCTCGGGGTAGGCCTCGGCCAGGGCGAACAGCTGCCGCACCGACCCGGCCAGGTGCTGCTCCGCCTCCCCGGCCTGGGCCGGTCCCCCGGCCGCCAGCGCCTGGTTGCGGGCATTCGCGACGGCCTCGAAGGTACCCTTCTCGAAGCTGGCGTGGCCCTTCACCACCGACACCAGCATCGGCACCAGGTCGTGCCGGCGCTTCAACTGGACATCAATATCGGCCCAGGCGTTGCTGGCCAGGAGGCGGAGCCGCGCCAGCATGTTGTAGGTGACGACGCCGAAGGCGGCCATCGCCAGCACCGGGACGAGGGCGAAGCCCATGGCGGTGTCCCCAAACACGAGTGCAAGCAGGAGTGGATGCCCTCAATGATCGATCGGTCGGAACCACTCGGCAAGGCAGGGGGGCTGGTCTCAACCCGGACGACCCGGCCGGGCGTCTCATGCCGCCCTGCTCCAGCAAGGTCCCCTGTCGCACCTCGGGATGCCGTGCAATCTCGCCACGGGTCCCGAGTTGACTGCAGATCAGCCGGCCCCCGATACCCGCCACGTGAAACCCGCTGGCGGCGGCCGTTCCGAGGCCAAACCTAGATCTTGTACCACAGCACCGAGACATTCCCCGCCAGGCACAGCAGGATGCCCAGCACGAGGAGCCCGTTCCAGCGCATTCCCTCGAACAAACCCGAGAGCAGCAGCGCGACGATCGGAATCGCCACGGTGACGTATCCCGCGCGATCCGCCCCGATCCGGCCCAGCAGCGTGAGAAACGCGCCGAACGCCACGATCGAGCCGAGCAGCGTCAGGTAGGTCAACGAGAGCAGGTATCGCACCGACCAGTCGAACCGGAACGGCTGGCTGGAGAGTACCGCGAAGAGGGCCACGCACAGGGCACCGTAGAGCATCCCGAAAGTGTTCATCTGCACCACCGGAAACCCGCGCCGGTGATTGCGCGACGCCACCAGGTTGCCCAGCGAGGCGGTCACCGCGCCGACCAGGGCGTACCCCAACCCGAGCGTCGGGTCGCCCTTGCCGGTGGATTGCCGCAGCTCCGGAAGAAACACCAGGACCACGCCGCTCACGCCGAGGACCGCTCCCAGCAGGGTGGCGGGCCGGAACGGAGTGCCGAAGCACACCCGGGCCCCGGCAATATTCAGGAACACCACCAGGGAGAACACGACGGCCACCAGGGCCGAGGTGACCTTCACTTCGGCCAGGTAGACGCAGACGTAATTCACGCCGAACATCAGCACGCCCTGGACGGCCATCCAGAGATGCTCGGTCACCGAGAAGGCCAGCCGCAGGCCTCGGGCCCGGCACCACGCAAACAGCACAATACCTGCCAGGGCGAATCGATAGCACACCGAGACCGTCGGCGGCACCGGGCCGAACTGGAA
>CALMOP010000184.1 GCA_937871775.1 uncultured Gemmatimonadota bacterium
GGGTCCGGTCATGCCAGACCAGCACCGACAGGGTGACGGCGAACAGGACCGCGGTCTGGACCACCTGCACCAGGAAGCCGGTCAAGCCCCGGCGCAACCGCGAGGTATCGTAGATGACCCGGGTCAGCAGCTCCCCGGTGGAGCGGGACTCGTGATAGCTGAGCGGCTGGCGCAGTAGGTGCGCGAACAGCGCCGCCCGGAACCGGTACACGATCCGGTTGATGGTGCCGTTGAGGATCATGATCTGACCGAATTCGGCGAACGACTCGGCCGCGGCCAGGACGACGAACGCCAGACTCAGCAGTGCCAGGCCCCAGCGCGGGTCGGCGGCGACCCATTGCATGAGCGACCGGCCGGCGTGGGCGCCGGTGACGTAGTCCAGGATCCACTTGAGCGGCCAGGGTCGGAGGGCCTGCAGGGCGACCACGGTGATTCCCAGCACGACCCCGATCGCACCCTGCAGGCCCTCGCCGCCGGCGTAGGGCCGCAGCATGGCCTCGATGCGGCGGAGGGTCTGGAACCGGGGCCAGCCCAGCATCTCAGTGCGCCGCGAGGTCGAGGGTGGACTCGACCCAGCGCACCGCAGCGGCCGTGGCGCGGCCGGGGTTGAAGAACAGGTCCCGGGCCATGGCGCGGCGGGTGGCGCTGGCCTGGCGGGGATGGGCCAGCGACCAGGCGACCGCTTCGACGGTCTCGTCCGGCCAGCGGGTGGTCACGCCGCCCTTGCGGCCCCAGGTGTCGAGGTCCAGCGCGACCTCCTTCTTCTGCATCGCCGCCAGCAGCTGGGGCACGTCCAGAAACACCATCGGGCGATCCAGCAGGCTGAACTCGTTGGAGACTGAACTGGCGTCGGTGAGCAGCAGGTCCGCCGCGAACAGATAGGGGACCACGTCGTAGTCGTGAACCAGCCTGGTGTGGCGATCCAGCAGGGGCCGGAGCCGGGCCGGCCAGTTGGTGAGGCGGTCCCGCGGGTGGTCATGCAGCTTGATCATGATGTCATAACGGCGGGTCGCCCGGAGCCGCTGCAGCACCGCTTCCCCGGTGTGCTCCAGGGAATTGTCCTTCTGCCCGGTGGGGGCGTAGAGCAGCACTGGCCGCCGTCCCGAGAAGCCCAGCCGGTTGAGGATGGCGCGGCGGCTCAGGCTACCATCGACCAGGCGGTCGAGCTTGGGGAAGCCGATGTCGACCAGTCGGGGGTCCTCCTCGCGGAGCAGCTGCTGGTCGGTGAACAGCCGCCGCATGTAGGGTCCCACCAGCAGCAGCCGGTCGTAGACCAGCACATCCCGGCGCACCGCCATGTTGCGGAAGGAGACCCCGTGGAACAGCTGGGCCCGGACCCGGTCCTGGCGGGGAAAGTAACCCGAGACGTGCGCCGAAAGCACCAGGTCGAAGCGCTGGCGACCCATCTGGCCCAGGGTCACGATCCGGGCACTGGGGATGCGGAACGGGGCGTAGAGCTCCCGGGCGCTCAACGCCGGTACGCCGGTCAACGGATCGGCCTCCCGACCGCCGGACAGCACCAACTCCACGTCCCGCCGCCGCCGGAGCCGCTCGTAGATTGGCCGGAAGCAGACGAAATGCACCGGCGCGTAGCCCGCGAACAGGATCCGGGGCACGCCACCGGCCCGACTCATTCGACCACCATCGACAGGGTGCACGATCCCACGGCGGTGCTCTTGTCCTTCCGCTTCAAGGTGACCTTCCTGGTCCAGTCGGCCTTCTTGTGGGACAGCTTGCAGTCGGCGCCATCCTGCTCGGCGTACCAGATCTGGTAGCGTTTGCCATCGAGCTCGCGGCAGCCTTTGGCACCGGCGGCACAGCCGGCGGGATGATGGCCGGCCGGCACTTCAATGGTACACCGCTGCTTGCCCTGGTTGGCAACAATCCGGCAGTGCAGGGTATCGGCAGGGGCGCCGACGGGCAGTCGCAGGAGGAGCAGGGACGTCAGGGTGAACATCATGGTCGTGGTCCTCAGAATCCGTAGGTCAGGCCAAGCAGGGCCTGCGCGTGGGTGTAGTCGTTGACCTCGCCCTGCGCGCCGGGATCTCCGGCGCGGTTGAGCTTCTGGCGGGTCCAGCTTCCCCCCAGGCGCAGGTCCAGGTGCCGGCCCAGCCCGTGGTCCAGCTCGCCCCCGAGCTGGTTGCGCCAGTCCTCGCGGTCCCGGTTGGAGACGTCGAGGGGTTCGGTGGAGGAGAAGTGACGCCAGCGATGGACGAAGTCGAGCTTCAGGTCGCTGCGGCGGCCCAGCGCGAATCGCAGGGCGGCTCCAAGGTTGTGCTCCTTGCGGGAGTAATCCACCGGGGCGACGACCCGCACGTTGAGGTCCGTGGTGTTCCCGTTGTTGTTGAAGTCCTGGCTGAAGTCGGGCTCGTCGAGCAGCTCCACCATGTCGCCCGGCGTGGCCCCGAGCGAGGCGAAGTCATAGCTCAGATCCAATCGCACTGAGCGGCCCAGGTCGAGGAGCAGAGCGGCATCGAGGAGCGGCCCGTTCAGGTCGCGGGTGGCGAAGGGGCTGTCGTAGGCCCGATCGTAATAGCCCCCGCCCACCTGG
>CALMOP010000185.1 GCA_937871775.1 uncultured Gemmatimonadota bacterium
TGGAGCGGACCGGGATCGAACCGGTGACCCCCTGCTTGCAAAGCAGGTGCTCTCCCAACTGAGCTACCGCCCCGAGGTCGAGCAAATGTAACCGCCGGGGCGGCGGGATTCCAAACCCATCCCCGCTCCGTCCGCCCGCGGCGACCGGTCTCCTGACCACCTCAGGCAACTCACCCCCGCTCGACCCTTTCGAGGGCCGCCGCCACCGCCTCCGCCCCCACGCGGCGGTCGTCCGCCCCCCGGGTCCCTGGCACCCGCCATGCCGGAGCACGCAGCTGGAGATCCGGTAAGGCGACAGTGGCGTGGCTGCATTCTCGTCCGGCCGCCTTGTCACCGGACTCGGCGACCAGATCGTCGGACTCGCCCGGCCCGATGCAGCGCTCGCGGATAGTGCTCCAACCATCTGACAGCCCGGAGAGCGAGCCTGGCAAGGGAACACCCCCGATCCACCGACGCCCGACGCCTGACGCCCTGGTCGATCGCGCCTTGCGACCTACCGAAGAATCGTCCGCATACCATACACTTCAATCAGCGTGTCGTGTTACTGTCGCTCGACCTCCGTGTTACTGTCGTTCGGAGCCCCTGCGGCTCGTCAGGGTTCGTTGTCAGGCGCTGTGCCCCATCCGGACAGCGTGCCCCCCACCGGGCGCCAAGTGTCCTCGGATGAGGACACCAGCGGCTGCCCCGTCCCGCTTCACAGCCCGCCACCTCGCATTCGCGAACCTCCCAGCCTCATCCGCGTATCTGGCGGTTGTTTCATCACTTCCCATGGGGCGCCGGGACTGCTGCCCCGTCGGCTCCATGGCGTACGGTCCGGTCTGGCATACCACTGGCACTGGGGGCGCCCGGCCCGGTGGCATGGTCGAGGCATGCCCCGGTGCTGGGACCCGCGGCTCATCGTCAGGCGCCGCCCGACTGGCGCTCAGGCAGGCTGGTGGACCACCGTGAAAGGAGGGTCGCATGGACGACCGCATCCGCCTTAAACAGCACGTCGGGAAGTCGGTTCGCGACTTCACCAACCAGCACCCCTCGGAGATCGAGGGCCATGCTGCCACCGCGACCCAGTTGAGCACCGTGGTAGATCGGATGGACCAGCTGTTCTCGCTGTTCGAGACTGGCCAGCGGGAGGTCAGGGCGGCCACCCGCGAGAAAGACCGGCTGCTCGACGTCATCCGCCGCGAGTTCCTGCTGCCCCTGGCCGCCATCGCCCGGGGGAACTCGACCCTCGATCCGGGGCTCGCCCGGCGGTTTCGGGCGCCGAAGCCGGGCGGCGACCAATCGGCCTACCTCGGGGCAGCCCGCGCCATCCGGGCCCTCGGCGAGGAGCACAAGACCCTGTTCATCCGGGACGGCATGCCGGCCAGCTTCGTGGAAGACTTCGAGCAGGCCCTGGACGCGTACGATGCCGCCGCCGCCGTGGCCAACACCAACCGGCAGCTGCACGTCCAGTCGCGGGCCGAACTCCGGGTCCAGGGTCAGGGCGTCATGACCCTGATCAGGCGGTTGGACGGGATCAACCGCACCCGCTACCGGAAGGACCCGCACCTCTACCAGGCCTGGCTCGCAGCCCGGAACGTGGCCTGGCCGGTGGTCAACCAGACTCGACTCGAAGGCAACAAGCAGCAGCCGGCGGCGTAGCCCCGCTCCGGACGGGAAGAAACAGGCGGCCTCGCAACGGGGCCGCCCGTTTCTCGCCTCCTCGCCTCCTCGCCTGTACATTCTCGCCAGCACCCGGAGTGCCCATGCGCGAACCGTGGAGCACTGCGCTCGAGTCGGGCGATCCCGAGGCGGCCTGGGAGCTCCTGCTCGAACGGTACCGACGCCTGATCTTTGGGGCCATCCGTCACTACGTCCGGGATCACGACGACGTGATGGATGTGTTCGCGCGGGTGTGTGCCGCGCTCCACGCGAACGATTTCGCCCGGCTCCGCCGCTATCTCGCCGAGCCGGATCACCGGGCCAGGTTCTCCACCTGGCTGGTCGCCGTGGTGCACAACCAGACCATCGACTGGCTCCGCCACCGCGACGGCCGCGGGCGGCTCCCCATCCCGCCCATCCCGCTCGCGCCCCTGCGGCAGCCGATCTTCGAGCTGGTGTTCCTCAAGCACCGGACCCACGCCGAGACCTTTGAGCTGCTCCGGGCGCGGGCGCGGCCGGATCTGTCCTTCCATGAGTTTGCCGGCGAGCTGCGCGAGACCTATCGCGCGGTCCGCACCGCCCGTCCCCACTGGCTGCTCGCGGGGCTGACAGCTCCCGGTCCCGAGCCTGGCCCGGACCGTCAGGACCCCGCGGAGGTGGAGGAACGGACCGGCCTGCTCGCCCGGGCGCTGGAGTCGCTGCCCCCGGATGATCACCTGGTGGTTCAGCTGTATGTGGTCGAGGAGATGGCCGCTGGAGAGGTGGCCCGCATCGTGGGGCTCCCGAACGCCAAGGCGGTCTATAACCGGGTGTACCGCTCCCTGGCCGCCATCCGGGCCCGGCTCGCGGCCGCCCGGATCTCGCCGGGTGATCTGTAGGCCGGCCCGGAGCAACTTCCGCCCGGCGCTCCGTCTTACTGGGACGATCTATGCCAACGAGCTGTCCGACCCTCGAGACCCTGGTGGCCCACGCGTTCGGCGCTGCCGACCCCGGGGTGGCCCGGCACCTCGCCACCTGCCCGACCTGCCAGCCCCTGGTGGCGGACCTCCATGCCACGGCGGCCCACCTGGCCACCACGCCTCCTGATTGGACCCCCACGACAGACTGTTTCGATGAACGGATGGTGGCCGCCGTGGTGGACGGGACGGTCGGGACCGAAGACCGCGCCGGCGCGGTCGCCCACCTGCACTCCTGCGCCCGCTGCCGGGCGGCGGTCGGTGCCGTGTCACGGGTGACCGCCGAGTTCCCCATTCCGACCACGGGCGCGCTCCTCACCCGGATCCAGCCGCGACGCTGGGTCGCGCTCGCGGCCGCCGCGGCCGCCATGGTGCTCCTGCTGCTCTGGCCCGGCCGGACCGACCGTGGTCCCCATCGCGGCCAGGGCACCCCCGCCACCGTGCCGGTGCCGATTGCGCCGGTCGGGACCGTCGCCCGGGCCCCCGCCCTCCGCTGGGCATCGGTTCCCGGCAGCGACCGCTATCGGGTGATCCTGTTCGATGCCGATGGCCGGGTGCTGTATGAGTCCCAGGTCGCCGACACCGTCGTCAACCTGCCCGATTCGGTGGCACTGGTCCCCGGCCAGCTCTATCTGTGGCGTGCCGAGGCGCGCACCGGCTGGGACCGGTGGGCGGCCTCGGCGCTGGTCCGGTTCTCCATCCCCAAAGCCCCCCCGCGATGATAGGCCCGTTCCTGCTTCTCGCGGCGCTGAATCTGCAATCGCCGGCGGCGGACTCGCTCCGCACCCTGGCCGACCGTCTGCCGCTGTCCGATCTCGTCCCGGAGGCCCAGGCCCGGCCGCTGGTGTTGCGCGAGGCCGTCTCCAAAGCCCTCGCCGGAGGCCAGTTGGAGATCGCTGCGCGACTGTCGGGGGCCTATGCCGCGGCCTGGCAGGACTCCTTCCTGGTGCGGGAGGTGGCGCGGTTCACCGGCTGGCCGCCCGAGCGCCGGGCCGCCAAGGTCGGAGCCGACAGCGTGCGGCGGGCGGGCATTACGGCCGTCGGCCGGGACGGCGCCGCCGCGGCGATCAGGATCTGGAGACGAGCCCTGTCCCGCGCCGCCGCCATCGGCGATTCCGCCGGGATCGCAGCTGTGTTAGGCAACCTCGGCGCCGGATTCCTGACCCAGAGTCAATTGGACAGCGCGGAAAGCTACCTCGAGCGGTCGCGCCGGCTGGCCCACGGCCTCGGCGACCGGCGGGTCGAGGCTAACGCCGTGGCGGCGCTCGCGGGCGTCAGTCAGGACCGCGGCGACCTCGCCGCGGCCCAGGCCGGCTACCGGGAGGCACTGACGCTGCGGGCTCTGATCGGAGACACCCGCGGCATGGCTGCGGACTACAATAACCTGGGCCTGCTGGCGCAGGCCGTGGGCGACCTGGACGAGGCCCAGCGGCAGTTCGAGGCCGCGCTCGCCCTGAACCGGCGCGACGGCCGGGACGAAGTCGCCGCGACCAACCTGGTGAACCTCGCCGGACTGGCGAGCCTCGCGGGCGAGTTCACCCGCGCCGCCGGCCTGTATCACGACGCGCTGGCGACCTGGCGGGAGCGCGAACAGTGGGCCGACGCGGCGGACGCGCTGCAGGGGCTGGGCCAGCTCGAACTCCGGCGGGGCGACTACGGCGCTGCGCGGGCCGCGCTGCGTGAGGCATTGACGATCTATCAACGCACCGGACCGCTGAGCGCGGTGCTCACGGTCCGGCGGGATCTGGCCAACGCGCTGGCCGCCGCGGGCGAGTTGCAGGCCGCCCTGACCCAGCTGCGGACCGCCCAGCGGATCGCCGATTCCGCCCGGGCGCCGCCCGGGGTCCGCGCCGGTATCGCCCTCTCCCGCGCCGATTTCGCGCTGCAACTCAATGCCCCAGCCGAAGCCGAACAGCTGTACACCCGCGCGGAGGGGCTGTATCGCCAGGCAGGAGAGCCGGCCGGAACCGCCGAGGCGCAGCAGGGACGCGGCCAGCTGTTCCTGGCCCGCAAGGACTACCAACGCGCCCAGGTGTCGCTGGAGGCCGCGTTGCGCACTCAGCTCGGCGATGGCGACCAGCGCGCGGCCGCGTTGACCCGGTTGTCGCTCGGGGAATTGTCGCTGGAGCGCGGAGACACCGCCGGGGCGCGTCGCGCCCTGGACCGGGCCGCGACCGACCTGGATCGGCTCGGTGACCCGGTCGCCACCGCCGCCGCCATCGGTGAGCGGGCGGCCCTGGAAGCAGGGGCTGGGTTGCCCGCCGTCGCGGAATCGCTGTATCGGGTCGGAATCGATCGGCTGGGAAGCCGTCAGGCGCCGGATGTCTCCTGGCGACTCCATGCCGGGCTGGCCCTCGCCCGCCGAGCCCAGGGGGTGCTCGACGAGGCGGCACGCGAGTTTCGGGCGGCGCTGGCCGAGATCGAACGTCCCAGCCGATCGCTCACGCTGGCGGAGCGGCGCTCTGCCTTTCTCGCCGACAAGTCGGATGTCTACCTGCAGCTCGCGCTGACCGAGCGGGCCCGGAGCCGACCCGCCGCTGCCTTCGAGGCCAGCGAACGGGGGCGGGCCCGCGAGCTGCTCGAGTTGCTGGCGCGCGGGCGCATTGCGGCCCCGGCGGACACCGCGGGAGAGCTGGTGGCCCGCGAACAGGATCTGCGCCGGCGGGTGGCGGAGCTGACCCGGGAATTGGAAGACGGGACCGGCACTGCCGAGACGCTGCGCGGCAGCGACCTGTCTCCTGAGGGCGGACCCGCCAGTGAGGCGCTGCGGCGGACCCAGGCATCCTACGCCGAGCTGCTGCTGGAAATCCGGG
>CALMOP010000186.1 GCA_937871775.1 uncultured Gemmatimonadota bacterium
ATCGCGGGCAAGAAGAAGGTGACCAAGAAATAAGATGACCGCACCCGACAAGCCTCAGAGCGCGGCGCCCGCGGCGCCGGCGGTTCCTTCCGCCGCCCCGGCCAAAGTGCCCGCCGCCAAGCGTGGTAAGAAGGTGGTGGAGAGCGAGGGCGTTGCCCACATCTCCGCCACATTCAACAACCTGCTGATCACCATCACCGATATGAAGGGCAACACCCTGGCGTGGGGCTCGGCCGGGAAGGCGGGCTTCAAGGGCTCCAAGAAGTCCACCCCTTTTGCGGCGACGGTGGCGGCGGAAAACTGCGGTCGCGAAGCGATGAATCTGGGGGTTCGGCGGCTGCACGTGCGGGTCCAGGGTCCGGGCAGTGGCCGGGAGTCAGCCGTCCAGGCGCTGGCCTCGGTTGGCCTGAAGGTGGTCTCCATCCGGGACGTGACCCCGATTCCCCACAATGGGTGCCGGCCACCCAAGAAGCGGCGGGTCTGAGCCATGCGCTACACTGGTCCGAGCTGCCGGCAGTGCCGTCGGGAAGGCACCAAGCTGTTCCTGAAGGGGACCCGTTGCCTGACCGAGAAGTGCGCGGTGGAGCGTCGGGGCTACGCCCCGGGACAGCATGGCCAGTCGGGCGGCGGCCGGAGGAGCAAGGTGTCGGAGTATGCCAAGCAGCTGCGCGAGAAACAGAAGGTGAAGCGGATCTACGGGCTGACCGAGCGCCAGTTCCGCAACACCTTCGACCGGATTTCCCGGGAGCAGGGCGTCAAGGGCACCAACCTGCTGGTGGCCCTCGAGTCCCGGCTGGACAACCTGGTGTTCCGGATGGGCTTCGCGGCCAGCCGGAAGGCGGCACGGCAGCTGGTCCGCCACGGTCACGTGGAGGTCGGCGGCCGCAAGGTCGATGTGCCGTCGTACCACGTGCGGCCCGGTCAGGAGATCCGGATGGCGGCCGCCAGTCGCGAGCTCATCGTGGTGAAGATGGCCCAGGAGTTCGCGGCCCGCGGCCACACCCTGGCCTGGCTGCAGGTCGATGCCGAGAAGGTGGTTGGCCGGATGACAGAGCGCCCGACCCGGGACGCGATCCCGCTCAATGCCCAGGAACAGCTCATCGTTGAGCTCTACTCGAAGTGACCATGACCATTGACTTGACCGGCCTGGTCCGCCCGCATCTGGTCGAAATGACCCGACGGGAGGACAATCCGAACCACGCGGAGTTCCGGCTGCAGCCGCTGGAACGCGGCTTCGGCTACACCTTGGGGAACTCGCTCCGGCGCCTGCTGCTGTCCTCGCTCCGGGGCAGCGCCGTCTGGGCGTTCCGACTGGACGGGGTGGTGCATGAGCACCAGACCATCCCCGGCGTCCATGAGGATGTGCACCAGATCATTCAGCGTCTCAAGGGACTGACGCTGGTGCTGGCGGAAGACGTGGACGAAGCCATCCTCCGGATCAAGAAGGACGGTGCCGGCCCGGTCCATGCCCGGGACATCGTGCCCAGCGGCTCGGTGGGGGTCGTCAATCCGGACCACCTGTTGTTCACGGTGCAGGATGACCGGGAAGTCAGCGGCGAGCTGTACGTCAACAAGGGACGCGGCTACGTCGAGGGGGAGCTGCACCCCCGGGACCGCTCGCTCCCGGTGGATTTGATCAGCATCGACGCCATCTACAATCCGGTTCGCCGCGCCAATTTTGCGGTGGCCGAGACCCGGGTGGGACAACGCACCGACTACGACCGGCTGACGATCAGCGTGGAGACCAACGGGACCATTACCCCCGAGGACGCCATCGCCTACGCCGCAGCCCTGGCCCAGGAGCACTTCCGGTACTTCGTCGAGTTCGGCAAGGTCCCGGTAAGTCGTCCGGCTACCGCCCCTGCCGTACGCGGTGCCAGCCAGCTGCGCGACAAGCTCGGCCGGATCATCGACGACTTCGGGCTCTCGGTCCGCTCGCTCAATTCGCTGAAGAACTCCAATATCAGGACCCTGGCGGACCTGGTGCAGTACACCGAGGATGAGCTGCTCAAGGTCAAGAACGTGGGGGAGAAGGCGCTGAAGGAAATCGCCGATCTGCTCCGGGCCCAGGAGCTCAATTTCGGCATGCGGTTCGAGGAGGGCGAGGGAGATCTCCGGATCAGCAATCCCGGCATCCCGCCCAGCATGCGCAGCGTGATCGACGTGGGGGAGGAAGGGTAGATGCGGCACCAGGCCAAGGGACGGCAGCTGTCCCGCACCGCGGAACACCGCCGGGCGCTGCTGCGGAATCTGGCGACCAGCCTCATGTTGCACGGCGGCATCGAGACCACGGTGGCCAAGGCCAAGGAGCTCCGGCCCTATGCCGAGCGCCTCATTACCCTGGCCCGTCGCGGGGACCTCCATGCGCGCCGGCAGGCCTCCCAGAAGATCCGCGAGCGCCAGGCGCTCACCCGGCTGTTCAGTGAGATCGGGCCCCGGTTCGCTGCCCGGCCCGGAGGGTACACCCGGATTCTCAAGTTGGGCCACCGGCCCGGCGACGGCGCCGAGATGGCGCGGATCGAGCTGCTCCCCGAATGAGTGGCGGGCGGGTCGGGAGCCGGAAAGCATCAAGGGGACCGACTGGTCCCCTTTTTTCTGGCCCGCTTGACCCCGGTTTCTGCACCGGGGCGACCCGACGGGTCGCCCCTATCGGACGGACCGGGCGTCAGCCATCACGATGCCTTGCGAACCCGGTTGCTCTTGATGCACTGGGTGCATACCGCCACGCGGCGCGGGGCCCCTTCGACCAGCATCCGGACGGTCTGGAGATTGGGGTACCAGCGGCGCTTCTTCCGGTTGTTGGCGTGACTGACGTTGTTGCCGGTCATCGGCCCCTTGCCACACACCTTGCATACCCGGGCCATACGGGTCTTCCTTCCGGGGAACTGGTTTCCGTAACTGCAAAAAGAGCCCACAAGTATAATCGCCCGAAGTATTTGGCACAACACTGGAGGCACGGCGCTCCATGCCCCGCGCGCTGATCACCGGGATCACCGGCCAGGATGGTTCCTATCTGGCCGAGTTTCTCCTGGCCAAGGGTTACGAGGTGGTCGGAGTGGTGCGCCGTACCAGCCACCACAGCTATGAGCGGATCGAGCACCTGCTCGACCGGGTCCGCATCCTCCCCGCCGATCTGCTGGACCAGCATTCGCTCACGATGGTCATCAAGGAGGCCGAGCCCGACGAGGTCGCGAACTCTGATCCTTCCCCGTCGCGGAAGAAGACCAAGCCGACGAGCGCACCCAAGCGCCGCGCGCCGCTCACCATCGAAGGCGAGCTGGTCGCGAAATCGACCGGCACCGTCTCGATCTTTGGC